>JBGSWA010000284.1:0-3950 GCA_041752645.1 Gillisia sp.
CCATCACTATAAGACCCGCTTTTTCATTCTCCAGCTTTTCGTTGGGATGAAATGTAAGTTTGGTAGTGGTGGTGAATTCTTCAGCAGGAAATTTTTGAAGCAAAAGGTTTGGCGCATCCCATAGATTTTGGCTGTTGTTCAGGATCTGGTGCGCGTACAGTCTTAATTGCCCTTTAGCAG
The DNA here is from genome assembly GCA_041752645.1 of Gillisia sp. GTDB lineage: Bacteria > Bacteroidota > Bacteroidia > Flavobacteriales > Flavobacteriaceae > Gillisia. The sequence goes on from JBGSWA010000284.1 coordinate 181, forward strand.
GATTGGCAAATGCCCAGGTGGCCTTAGGATTTGCCTGCCACTGCCACTGAAGTCCAAGCTCGTTTCCTTCAAATTCATCTGAATCTCGGGGAGTAACAATAGGATATATTTTTTCGAAATTGGGTTTTTTATGAGTTAGTACAGGTTGCCCTGTGCCATCCCCATCAGGATCTTCTCCCATAGTAGGCCAGTCATTTTTCCAGGTCATGGGTTGTAAATGTACTATCCTGCCATAGGCATCGGTATCCTGAAAATGTAAGAACCAGTTCTCTCCGTTTTCCAGTTCTACCCATCCACCCTGGTGAGGTCCGTTGATATCTGTTTCACCCTGAGAAAGGGAAATATGTTCTTCGTACGGGCCGTATGGATTCTTTGATCTCAGGATCAATTGCCATCCTGTGGAAACACCCCCTGCCGGAGCGAAAATATAGTAATACCCGTTTCTTTTATAGAATTTTGAACCCTCAACCGTGGGATGGTTCTCATGTCCGTCAAAAACAATTTTACCCGATCCTATGGTTTTAGTTCCTTCAACATTCATTGGTTTTACGACCAGGATGCTTTTAATTCCTGCACGGCTTCCGGCGTATGCGTGAGATAAATATGCTTTCCCATCATCATCCCAAAGTGGGGAGGCGTCAATAAGGCCCTTTCCTTCTTCCACCAGCACTGGCAGCTCCCACTCCCCTGCAGGATTTTTTGTTTTCACCATATAGATCCCAAAATCAGGATCTCCCCAATAGATGTAATATTCCCCATTATGAAACCGAAAAGCAGGTGCCCAAACCCCATTCCCGTGCTGTGGGGTGCTGAAATGGTCAAAAGGAGGTTGTCTTTTCAAGGCATGACCAACAAGACTCCAATTTACCAGGTCTTTAGAGTGTAATATCGGTAATCCCGGGGCTGCGTTAAATGAAGAAGAGGTCATATAAAAGTCCTCTCCAACCCTTACCACATCAGGATCTGAATAATCTGCATGAAGAACTGGATTATTATAGCTGCCATCTCCCTGATCGGCTACCCAAACTTCTGAAACAAAAGGTTCTTGTCCCTGAGCTCTAAAATTCTGAGGAAAGCTCAGAAAGATACAACTTGTAAAAAACAGAATAAATTTATACAATGATTTTTCCATAGTTATTCAGGATTGTCATTTTTTCAATGGCTTCTATTATTTCGTTAGGATTATTAAGCATTGAATATTAAGATAACAACTGATTGATTTTCATACAAAGGCTATACTGAAATTCTAATCTTTGGAAAGGGATTCATATTGAATGGAGGCTAAAATAAACGGCGCAACTCCTTTGGGATCGTTATCCCTTATAATTTCATTGATGTAATACTCGTAAGAACCATCCCTGTAAGGATCACCACCCAGCCCGGCAACGCCGTTAATATCTGTTAAGCTTATTCCTCCATCATCATCTTTTCTGATGAATTCCTCTAAAATCCCTTCATATGCTTTAACCCCGGCCTCTTTGTACTGTGCATCCAGGTAACCCTTTTCCACTCCTTTAAGCAGAAAATAAGCAAACATACTGGAAGCAGAAGCCTCCAGGTAATTACCCTCCCTGTCTCCCTGGTCCAGCACCTGGTACCAGACCCCTGTCTCGGGGTCCTGATACCTCACAATCCCGCATGCGATTTTTTGGGCTATCTCACTTAAGCTGTCCCGCTCAGGATGGTTCTTGGGCATATAGTCCAGCACATCTACCACTGCCATACTAAACCAACCAATGCTCCTGCCCCAGTAGTTTGAAGAAAGTCCGGTCTCCGGATCTGCCCATCGCTGCTCTTTGCTCTCATCCCACGCATGATGATATAAACCTGTATCATCTGAGTAGGCATATTTATCAATCAAGCGAAACTGGTTTGCTACATCATCAAACAATTCGGGCTCATCAAAAGCCGCTGCATACCTGGCCAGAAAAGTGGAACCCATGTACAAACCGTCCAGCCACATTTGATAAGGATATATTTTTTTATGCCAGAAACCACCTTCAGAAGTACGTGGATGTTCCCTCATTTGATCCCTCAGCTCTTCAATAGCCATCCTGTATTTTTCCTCGCCGGTCACTTTATAAAGTCCAATAAGATATCTTCCACCGGCAACCCGGTCAATATTATAATCAGACTTCTTATAGGTTTTGATCTCCCCTTCCTCATTTATCATAAATTCAGAAAAGTTTTTTATGTAATCCAGGTATTTCTCGTCACCGGTGGCTTCATACAATTTTTCCATAGAGGTCATGATAAGCCCGTGGGTATACTCCCATTTCGGTTTTTCATTGAAATCAAGTGTCCAGCCTTCCGGGTTTCTTTGAATTTCGGAATCTGCCATCCAGGTAGAATAACGGATTTCAGGATTCCCGGCTTCAGTTATTTCAGGTGATTTATTAATTTCCTTGCAGCTTTGAACTCCCATTATACCAAGAAGGCACATAAAAAAGAGGGAAGGTTTGAAGATTAATTTACACATATTTTATGATGTTTTTTGATGTTTTCTTTTTCAGGAAATACTTAAAAGAAAAACAAACACTGTTAATGAATTTAGAAAAACAATTTAGTATTTATATTGTAATCGATTACAATTTAGAGTTTTTTAGGAACATAGAAATGATTTTTTTGTATAATTTAATAAAAACAGGAGACGGATGAACGAAATTATTAAAGAGATTATACGGTTATGAGCAGAAACAAACTTAACTATCTTCTGTCTCTACTTAGGATTCCAATTGTCCTCACCCTTTAAAATATTTTCTGCTGTGTATTTTTGAGCTTCCTTGGCAGAAAGCTGATGTGACCATTGCACTCTTTTTTTTGGAGCAGCTCCGGGCCCGCATGAATTATGTTCTGCATAAAAAGCTGTTTTTTCTGCGAGGGGTTTGCTCCAGTTGTGCCAGCCTTCTTCTTTTATGTGACCGCCCATTTTTGTATTGATAAATACCGTTTTAGCGTAATCCCTCCAGGGGCGTCCCAAATACACGTCCTGGGCCGGTGCATCACCGGTAAGTTCGCAATTGATAAAAACAAATCCGAATGGGGATTCCTTTTCTGTGGAAGCAGCGGTGATGTAATGCCCTCCTTTTTTGGAATAGATCTCGCAGTCCTCAAAAACAGCAGTGGACCAGCCGAAAATAAAATCTGTAGTACCTTCTATATAGCAGTCTTTATAGTATTGCCTGCTATCCTTGGCATTGGGATAGAGAGTGTCCTGGTTCCCAAGGAACCTGCAATCCTCAAAGATGATCCTGTCTCCATTGACTCTTACCGCTACTGCCTGACCTACAGGTCCTGCACTGTTCTCAAAGGTGATATTTTTAGCAGTAAAATTATTTCCGAAAATAAAGAACGAGCTGGAGCCGGTGGTTCCTTTTTCCTCTCCGTATTTATTGAGTTTCTGTGCATAATCATCGTACGTCAAAATCGTCGATTCCTTATCCTCCCCTATAAAGGTCACATGGTTTTTAGATGCCGGCAGGATAAGTTTTTCTTTGTAGGTACCGTTCTTAATAAAAATCCTGGTTTCCTTATTTCTAAAATCGGGAACTGCATTAATCGCTTCCTGTACGTTTCTGAAATCTCCTGAGCCATCACGGGCAACCACCAAATGAAAACCATCTTTATCAACAGAAGCAATTCTCAGATTATTTTCAACTATACTATTTAGATAGACCTCGATGTTAGAATACCCCTTATTGGGAGAAAATTGAGCAGCATCGTCTTTTTCGGGATCAAGGCCCTGCTCTGTCTCCCACGCATCGGGCATG
>JBGSWA010000285.1:0-16478 GCA_041752645.1 Gillisia sp.
TATTAATAGATTAATTTATTTTAATTGAAACCTCGTCTTTAATAGCCCTTGAAGAGTACCCTATTTTAATAGTATAGGTTCCTGGCTCAATCACCCATTCCTTTTTAACCTCATTATAATAGGCTAGTTCCTTTACGGGTAAAAGAATGCTTACATTTTCTGATGCCCCGCTTTTTAAGAATACTTTTTTAAAACCCTTTAATTCCTGCGCTGCTTTTTCTACCTGGGATTCCAGATCGGAAACATATACTTGAGCAACTTCTTTTCCATCCATGGCGCCGCTATTTTTTAAGCTAAAAGTTACTTCGATAACATCGGTGGCATTATAGCTTTCCTTATCAGTTTTTAAATCTGAAAACTCAAAATTCGTATAGGAAAGGCCATATCCAAAAGGGTATAAGGGTTCAATGTTTTTCGTGTCGAACCAACGATAGCCTACCAAAATACCCTCGGAATAAGTAACCGATTCATTTCCAGGAAAGCTGTTGGTTGCATGAGCCGGGGAATCTTCAAGGTTCACAGGCATGGTCCAGGGCAATTTACCCGAAGGATTCACCTTCCCTAAAAGCACATCTGCCAAAGCATTTCCTCCCTCAGAACCGTTAAACCAACTCCAAACAAGTGCAGATGATTTTTCCTCGATACTGTTGAGATCAAAAGGTGCTCCTGCAATCACTACCACAATGGTATTAGGATTTACCTCCAGCACCTTACTGATTAATTCCTCCTGCCCAAAAGGCAGTTTAAGACTCGCTCTGTCTGAGGCCTCAGTTTCATAATCCCTGTTAGAGCCCGCAAAGATAATTGCAACATCAGAATTTTTAGCAGCATTGATAGCTTCTTCAAGCATTGCAGGATCTAAATCATCTATAGTGACAGGACCATTTAAGGTAATGTCCCCTAATTTGGTTTTTTCGTCGTTGGAATAGCCCTCGAGATATCCCTGGGCATAATTTATCTGAATTCCTTCAGGAAGCCTGTTTTTCAGCCCCTCCAGAGGGGTTACCTCCCTTTTGGTTTTAACACCAGCGCCAAATCCACCTAATGCGTTTTTCTTGGTGGCATTGTTCCCGATAACCGCAATGGATTTAATATTAGCCGTTTTTAAGGGTAACAAGTTTTTCTCATTTTTCAATAAAACAACAGATTCTGATGCGATTTTATATGCGTCCTGGTAATGGGCTTCGGTTGCAATGCTACCCTTCACACGGTCTTCTCCATCAATTGCCTTTACCTGAAACAACACTCTTAAAATGCGTTTAACGTGCTTATTAATTTCTTCTTCTGAAATTTCCCCTTCTCTGGCAGCCACTATTAAAGCGTCCGCCAGGAAAAATTCATTGAAGGGTTTTGGAGTTCCCATCTCAATATCCAACCCGTTTTCCAAGGATTTTACCGTGGTATGAACCGCTGCCCAGTCTGAGACAACAATCCCTTTAAAGCCCCATTCCTCACGTAGTATTTTGTTCAGCATGTAATCATTTTCACATAAATAATCCCCTCTGAATTTGTTGTAAGCCCCCATCAAACTGTAGGCATTGGCCTCCATAACAGCTGCTTTGTATGCAGGAAGATATATCTCGCGCAGGCTGCGCTCGTCTACCTGAACATCCACCGTACCGCGATTGGTTTCCTGATTATTTACAGCGAAGTGTTTTACGCAAGCCATGACATCATTATCCTGTAACCCAACAATAAATGGCACCGATATTTTTTTGTTTAGAAATGGATCTTCGGTAAAGTATTCGTAGGTTCTGCCTCCAAGGGGTGATCTTATAATGTTGATGGCCGGGGAAAGCAACATATCCTTCCCCCTGGCACGCACTTCCTGACCTACACTATTGCCGAACAGATACGCTAAATCTGTATTCCAGGTGGCGGAAAGTCCACCCCCGGCAGGGTAATAGGTGGCAAAATCAGTATCTAAACCTGCAGGGGCCCAACTGTCCCGGGAAATTTCTTCACGAACCCCCAGAGGGCCATCTGCCATTTTTAATTCGGGGATGCCCAAACGCTCCACCCCCCCAGTAGTAAACATACTATTGCCATGAAGCATCCCAATTTTTTCTTCAATGGTCATTTGTGAAATCAGGGAATCAATCTTAGCTTCAAACCTTGAAGGGTCAAAATCTTTAGGCTGATAGGTGGTTTCTGTCGTTGTGTTTACAATAGGGCTATTGCTCTGCTTTTTACATGAGCTAAGGCCAAGTATGGCAAATAGACTTGCAGTTATAAATATTGCTTTAACTTTCATAGTGCTTGAGTTTATTAATTGAATTGTTTTTTTTATTATATCTTAACTAAATTCAGCAGGAAAACATCATTTTCACTGAGCTTGAAATCAGAACTATAAATCCCCTTAGCATCAATTTTCACTGTTTCAGTTGAAATTGGGGCGCCATTATTCTTTTTCTTAAGGGTGTTGACCTGTTGTTTTGTAAGCTGATTTGGACTATCCATGGCCAAATAATCAGTATAAACATCATTCACCTTGTACCCGACTTTGTAAAGCTCCGCCATATAGTTTCCTTCCTGCAGGCCTTTTATTTCGATTTTAACAGCTCCCTTTGATTCGGATGGCAGATCCTGTGCATAATAGGTTTGATTAAGCTCTGAATCCCCGGGATGGGTGTTGGTGAAATCCCAAAACAGCAACTGCGCATCTCCTTTTGGGTTTTTGGTTGCCCAGGAGGAAGTGTCTGTATTTTGAAGTTCTGTATCTCCCAACTTGTTTAAAAAATAATACGAGAAATAGGCTGGTTTTTTAATTCCCTGGGTGTTCAATAATCCAAAACCTCCATGAAAAGGAGTAAATCTGGGACCTGCCTCTTCAAAAATATCAGTAAAAACCCAATAAGGCATGGAGTTGGCAGCATTGCCCACTTGTTTTAGTTTTTGAAGGATGTATGCAGCAGAATGGTAACTGTCGTGAATAGGATCTGCCGGGGTATAGGAAGAACTCCATTCCGTATAATGTAATTCTAGGTTTGGTTTGGTTGAATTCGAGATTTGTTTACGGGAATTGATTACCTCGCCACTTATGCTATTTTCATCTTTATTTAAGATAGTCCCTGAGGTTCCAAATTCATCCAGGTAGCCTTGCTTCACCCCGTAGGCATGAGTTGAAACGAAATCGACAGGAACCTTTGCATTCTCGCAAAACTCAAGGAATTCCGGAACCCAGGCAGCCCCAGCTGTTGCAGGCCCACCTACTTTATAATCCGGATGTACTTTTTTTATAGCTCGCGCACTAGTTTCATACAATTTAAAATATTCTTCCTGAGTGCCTGTCCAAAATCCTGGAGTAAGGTTGGGTTCATTCCAAATTTCAAAATACCAGGTTTTAACTTCTTCTGGACCATAGCGATCGGTGAAATGTTGGGTTAGGTTGCTGATTAGCTCGCCCCATTTATTATAGTCTTTTGGGGGGGTTACATTTCCCCTCCACCAGAAAATGGTTTCCTCGCCACTGGCAAGTGCGGAGGGCATAAATCCCAGTTCCACAAAAGGCTTCATGCCAATACTCAAAATAAAATCATATAAAACATCAATATACTGGTAGTTGTATTGCGGATTTCCTTTGTCATCTTCTTTATAAACCGCCATGTCATCGGACAGTAACCCGTGCATTCGAATGTATGTAAAACCACATTCCTTCTTTACCAAGGCTAATTGTTGTTGCCAGTCTGCACGCAATCCTTCATTTGCCCTTCCGGCCCCTATGGACTCCTTAAACATGGTATTCAATAATCCCTTGATTTTGTTATAATCCACGCTTATAATTCGCTCAGGAGAGTCCTTTGTTTCAGAATTCGTATTTTGCCCAAACATCCCGAGATGGGTTAAAGTCAAGGCAATAATTATCAATAAATAATTTCTATACATAGGTTTTTATTTTACAGCTATTTCTTTTGTGAGCATGATGCGGTCCGAGGCACCTCCAATTTGGATTTCTATAGCATTTTTTTCAAGTTCGAATTGTTGCTTGGTACTGTCCCAATATTTTAAATCGGATGCTTTTAAAGGAATTTGAACGGTAACTTTTTTACCGGATTCAATAGAAACACGTTTATATCCTTTCAATTCTTTTAAAGGTCTCTGCATTTTAGAAAATGGATGTTTTACATACAGTTGAACGACCTCATCTCCATTGATTTTGCCTGTATTTTCGATATCTACGCTAACAAGTATTGTATTGTTTGCTGATATTGAATTTTCAATTGTTCTTAGATTTGAATATTCAAAAGTTGTATAACTCAGGCCATGACCAAAGGCATATAAAGGTTCCCCCTCAAAATACATATAGGTTCTGCCTTTTGTGATATCATAATCTAAAAAATCCGGTAAATCGGTAATGGATCTCACCCAGGTTTGTGTCAATCTTCCTGCAGGGTTGTAATCTCCGAATAAAACATCGGCCAGGGCACTTCCCAGTTCCTGGCTGTTATGAGTCATATGCACAATTGCAGGTACATTTTCCTGTGTCCAATTTATAGCGTAAGGAAAACTGCTTATTAACCCGACAATGGTTTTTGGGTTTGCCTGATACACCAGCTTTATTAAATCTTCTTCTTCCAAGGTCAAAGATTGCCTGTCCACCGATTCCTTGCCATTACTGGGTTTTGGACAATCTGCCCACCCGGCATCACAAGTAGGGTGATTCCCTACCAGAACTATTACAACCTCCGCTTTTTTTGCGTATTCCACAGCTTTTCCATCCGTATTATTTTTGGTGTATAATAGTACTGTATTCTTACTGACTTTATTCTTAATCCCTTCTAATGCTGAAATTGCATAAGGGGGCGTGCCGCTGTACCAGTCTAAAAAAACATCATTTGCATTGTTCCCTATAACCGCAATGGTTTTTAATTTTTCTTTTTGAAGAGGTAATATTTTTGATTCATTTTTTAATAAAACAATGGATTTTTGAGTTGCCAAAAGGGCCAACGCTTTATGTTTTTGAGTTAACCAGGGGTCTATTGAATCATTTTTTCCAATTTGGCTGTATGGATTATGTTCTTCGGAATCCAGCATCCCCAATTTTATCATAATCCTATAAACCCCGCGCAATTCCGCGTCTATATCAGCTTCCGTTAAATATCCATTTGCCAGGGCTCCATAAACCCCTTCTGTATGATCATCTAAAAACTGATTTATTCCAGCTTTAATGGTTGCAGCCGCTGCCAAATATTTATCGGCATAAAATTTATGGTCACTCATCAATAATTTATAAGCGCCACCATCGGTACAAATAATTCCATTTTGTCCCCACTCCTCTTGGGTAATATCTTTTAACATGGGATGCACCATCGCCGGGGTACCATTTACTTTATTGTAAGCCGCCATATAGGCTCTTGAACCTCCATCTACAATACCCATTTTGAAAGGCAAGGCATAATATTCCCTCCAAAGAGCCTCCTTGAAATCTGAAGAGGTATAGGTTCTGCCATCTTCATTGCTATTTGCCAGAAAATGTTTCATCAGGGAAGCAGATTGCCAATAATTGGGATCATTCCCTTGTAATCCCTTTATAAATGCAATGCTTAGACTTCCCGTTAAAAAAGCATCCTCCCCGTAACTTTCCTCAGTGCGTCCCCATCTGGGATCTCTTGCCAAATCGGCATTCGGGGCCCTAACAACCAAGCCGCCTCTGCCATATTTTTGAAACGCATATCGCGCTTCATATCCTTCAACTTCTGCCACTCTTTGCAAGAGTTCAGAATCCCAGGTTTCCCCCAACCCATAGGCCTGGGGAAATGTGGTTGTAGGGAGGGGTTCCTTGTTTTTTCCTCCCCATCCCCCCGGACCTCCCAATGCCAATCCATGCAATCCCTCCACATGTCCTGTGCCTTTAACTCCCAGACGAGCGACACTGGGATCTGTGCTTAGTGCATTCACCTTTTCGTCCAGAGTCATTAAAGAAAGTAAATTTGAGATACGTTCCTCTACAGGCAATTCCATGTTTTGAAATGGATACTCAAGACTTTGGGCAGAGAGTTTTAAAAGGCTGCTTAAAATTAAGATAAAACTAAAAAGGGTTCTCATAAGTTACTTTATCTGCTATTTTTTTACAAAGCGAATTGCAGTTCCTCCACCCTGCCCCAGGTTAATTTGCAGCATCTCTGTTGAGCTCACTTCTTTTGTTGAAATGGCAACTTTTGTTGCATTTTTATTCCAGGCGGTGCCTATCTCATCGGCATAAATCTGAGCCTCATAGGTTGCATCCTCATCCAGGAATGACAAAGCAATATCAAAAGATCTGCTCTCTTCATTTGTTAAACTTCCCAAATACCAATCTTCACTATATTTATCCTTGCGTACAGTGGTAATGTATTGGGCTATCTCAGCATTTAATACCTTGGTGTCCTGCCAATCTACCGGAACATCCTGTAAAAATTTGAAGGCAGGGTTTCCGTCATAATTTTCAGGTAAATCTGCCAACATTTGAATGGGAGAATAGTACACTACATATAGCGCCAGCTGTTTTGCCGCTGTGGTATGAACATCCCTGCCATCATAACCTTGTTTGATTTCCACATCTAAAACCCCCGGGGTGAAATCCATGGGACCAGCGAGCAATCTTGTAAAAGGCAGGGTGGCTGTATGACTTGGTGGGTTTCCTTCACTCCAGGCGTTGTATTCCTGTCCGCGGGCGCCTTCACGGGCCATCATATTTTGATAGGTTCTCCGTTCTCCGGTATCTTTTATGGGTTCGTGGAAATTGACCGTCAGATGGTATTTTGCAGCCTTTTCTAAAACAGACCTGTAATAGTCAACTCCAAATTGTCCGTGATGCCATTCCTTCATATTTAACCGGGACCCCACCTGCCCAATTTTCACATCGTGAATTCCAACTTTTTCATACAATCCCATTCCTTGATCAATTTGATCCAGGTAATTGATGATATTTGAACCTGTTTCGTGATAACCAATTATGCTGACTCCATTTTCCCTGGCATAATCAGTCACTTTTTTTAAGTCGAAATCAGCTGCCTCTTTTGTAAAACTAAACTGATGCATTGCATTTTCGTACCAGGCAGGGGTCCATCCTTTATTCCAGCCTTCTATTAAAAGGTGATCGATGCCGAATTTTTTGCAATAATCAATATATTCAAAAGCGTTCTTGGTTGTTGCTCCTTGTATTGGACTCTCCCAGAAGGAATATTTACCTATGTGCATTCCCCACCAAATTCCTAAATATTTATGTGGTTTAATCCAACTGGTGTCTTCGATTTTACTGGGGTCGTTTAGGTTTAAAATTAGCGAGGAAGTAATTAAATCTGCCGGGGTTTCAGCAATCTGCAAGGTTCTCCAGGGAGTGGTAAAACTTCCATTTGTTTTTACTTTATCCCCGTCTGCCCAAGGCACCAAATCAGATTTTAAATTCGTTCCCCCGGTTCTGGCCAGGGTCATGCTCGCAAAATCCTTCAAATTGGCCTCGTGAAAACTCAAGGACAAGCCGCTATTACTTTTTATAGTCAGGGGGGTATGTACGGTATCTAAAGTACTTAGGGGGGATTCTGTTGTTAAATATTCATACCTGTTATCCTGATAAGCGGCGATCCACCAGGCATCCCCATCATCTTTTAAATTGAATTGCGTTAACTCATCCATTATAAAAACGCTGTCTTTTCCTTGTTCCGGAAAAATGTATCTAAAGGCAATTCCGTCATCAAAAGCCCTAAATTGAACTTCCAGATTTCGTTTGCCATCAGATTTCTCTTTTAAAAAAACAGCCAGTTGATTGTAGTTATTTTTGATTTCTTTTCGCTCCCCCCAAACTGGTTCCCAGGTCTCATCAAAAGAGGTGTTTTCCATTTTAACCACCTCAAAGTTGGAACCCAGAGAATCCTGGTTCTTAAATACAAAGCCTAATTTTGAAGGGGAAAGCACCGGTTGTTCCCCATGTGAAACTGAGTAAAAGGCTTCCCCGTCAATTACTTCAAAAGTGATTTTATTTTTTGAATCCGGCGAGTTTAATTCTTGTGAGACATTTTTTGGTTGTTGGCTACAAGAGATTAATAATAACAGCAAAAATGCAGTTGATAATTGTTTTATCATTTTTATCAAAATAAAATTATTTAATTGTTGAAATTTCAAATTCAGTTTTGCCTTCAAGTGGATTATTCACCAATTCAAAAGAATCTCCTTTTTTTACAACTTCCAGGTTATATAGGTTGGTGTCATTTGGAAGGAAAAGTTTGCAACTGGCTGTGGTTGCATCAGCAGCATACACTTTTAATTCTAGCGAGCTCCAATCCATATCCTTGGTGGATTGCGCCAGTTTAATATGAGGTAAAATAGTCCCGTCTTTAACTAACATAATAATTGGAATATCACCCGCTGTAATAGCATGCCAACCCCCTTCATAAACCTTATTGGTCTGGTAGTCTATCCATTTCCCTTTTGGCAAATACACATTCCTTTGGGTGACATTTTCAAATAAGGGAGCCACTAAAACATCAGCACCAAACAGGTATTGATCGTCTACCAGCCAGGAACCAGGATCCTTTGGAAATTCGACAAACATTGCTCTTAACATAGGCAGGCCATTCTCTGAGGAATGCTTGGCCTGACCAAAAATGTAAGGCATCAACTCATAGCGCAAATTATCGGCATTTCTAAAATCCACTAAAAATTCTTTGCTGTATTCCCATGGTTCCGTTGGGGGTTCCCCGTGACTGCGCACGTGTGAGGTCAGCATTCCAAAAGGAGTCCATCTCCTGTACAAATCCTCTGGAGATTTGGTGACAAATCCACCCACATCGTGACTCCAAAAACTAAAGCCACTCAATCCAAATGACAAACCTCCTCTTAGGGTTGCAGCCATTGCGGTATTGGTTGTAGCAGCATCTCCCCCCCAATGTAAGGGATATCTCTGGCTTCCAGCCCAGGCACTTCTAGCCCAAATAATTGAATTTCCTGTAACTTCTTTTGTGATTTCAGAAACCGCTTTGTTGTATCTCAGGGGATACAAATTATGTTCGTAAAAGCCAGTTTTTCCGTTATTATATATTCCTGAGGCTGGTCCTGCTTCCCCAAAATCCACTTTTATTACACCAACCCCCTGTTTTAAAAGGGATGCTATTTTTTCTTGGTACCAGGAGACTGTTTCCGGATTTGTAAAATCCAGTGTCGCATCCTCATAAGGGATATTCCCTTTTCTGTCTTTAACAGCCAATCCCTTTTCAATAATTTCGGCGAAGAGCGTATTTCGCGGTGTGAAATAAGGCAACTGCCATAGACAAACATTAAACCCGTCCTCTTTCATATCGGCAATCATATCGACAGGATCCTCAAATCTGTTTTTTGAAAACTCGTAATTATTTCTCCAGTCCACCTCAAACCATCCCGTATCAAAATGGATCACATCACTTGGAATCTTATGCTTTCTTAAATTTTTTGCTATTTCTCTTCCTTCCTGTTCAGAAAAATAGGAAATCCGGCTCATCCAAAACCCAAAAGACCAAAGAGGTGGCATCTCGGCCTTCCCGGTAAGGTCTGTATATTCATCTAAAATATCCTTGGGCTCCCCAATAAATACAAATAAATCAGCCTGGTCATCCCCAATCATCATTGAATTCGCCCCATTAAAATATTTTCCAAAATCCACAGTTATGGGGGTTGAATGATGCATAAACACCCCATAGCCCCTGCTGCTCATATAAAATGGAATTGGTTTGTACATGGTTTCATTTTGTACCCCATTGGCATCGTCGGTCCATAAAATTACTTTTTGCCCACGTTTATTGAACTGGGTAAATGATTCCCCACACCCAAATATTTTTTCTTCAGGAGACATTGAAAAAACAGCATCCATACTTCTGGAATAATCATTTGCACGACGCACAAAAGAAAAGGGAGTTACAGGGGTATACGTGCTTTTAACATCGTCTAAATGCAAGGTGCTTGTAAGTAACTTTCCTTCTGAATCATAGATCTTAACATGCCAGGGTTTTTCGCTAATCACAACTGCCCCTTTGCTGCTGGTGTATTTATGGCCTTCTGCAATTTTTGAATAGGTCCACAAATTCCGGGCATCTTTAGCCACTCCGTCAACTAACATTAATGAAGCTTCTTGTTTCTTAAACTGCGGTCCTGACGAGGTTTTTATTCTAATGGTCCTCTCAGAAATAAATTCAATTGAAAAAGGTAATTCCGGGGAATCTGCATATTCAGTTGCTGGAAACTCATTGGCAGGGGCTGGCACAAGCCTGCTTAACATATTGTTAAAAGCCTGCCGTGTCGCAAAATTATGACGCAAATATTTTATGGTGCCTTCCCCTGTTTCTGGGTTGAAAGAAGCCAGTTCATCGGCTAAATAATAGGTGTTTCTAAAATCTTCAAAATCCTTACTTATATCCGGGGGTTCATTTAAGAGATCCGTATTTTGGATTTGAGCCGAGGCCTCACCAATAAAACTACCGATTATTAAGAGGCTTAACAGGATTTGCTTATTAAATCTATATTTCATTTTGAAGGTGTTATTAGATACTTATTTTGTGCTGATATTAATTGTGGCCTCAGAAAGTCCCTGAGAATTTGCTGTAAGAATAATTACCCCCTCCTGCTTTAAGGATTGAACAATAACCAAACATTTTCCATAAAAGGCATTTCTATTAGAGGCTTTAAAAGAAGCGTGGCTTGTTGGGTCCCCATTGTCTACCCCGACAATTTTTCCAGGACCTTCAATTTTAAAGGCAATGTTATTTATTGCATTTGGCACCAGGGTGCCTTTTTTGTCTAAAACTGAAACTGTAATAAAGGAGAGATCTACCCCATCTCTCTGGATGGTTTTTCTATCTGCGTTTAAACGTATTGCAGAGGCTTCTTCCGCTGTTTTTATTTCCTTTTCCAAAACGGTTTTACCATCTCTTCTGGAAATTGCCTTTAAGGTGCCGGGTTCAAAAGTCAATCGCCACATCACATGAAGCTCATCTGCTTTTTTAGCTTTTGAACCCAATGATTTTCCATTGAGGAAGAGTTCGACTTCATCTGCCTGGTTGTAATACGCCCAAATATCGACTTCTTTCCCTTTTTCCCAGTTCCAGTGTGGAAATACGTGCAGCACTGGTTTGTCCGTCCACTGACTTTGATACATATAATACACATCCTTTGGGAAGCCCGCCAAATCGATCACCCCAAAATAAGAACTGCGGGAAGGCCAAACATACGGAGTAGGTTCCCCTAAATAATCAAAACCGGTCCAAATAAACATGCCAGAGAGGTAGTCGTGTTTTTTAATAACTTTCCAGGTTTCCTCGTGGGTGGAACCCCAGGGAGCGCTTACCTGATCATAGGAGGAAATTGTATTACCCGGATTCCCGCCTGTAAAGGGAATGTCCCAACGCACAGGCCATCTTTTTAGGCTATCTGAATTCTGATCGTAATAGCCTCTTGTTTGTAATCCCGATGTTGTTTCGGTTGCTATAAAAGGGGTGTTGGGGAAATTTTGCTTATGGTGCTCATAGGTTTGGTGGGCATAGTTATAGCCTATTAAATCTAAAACCCCGGAGGCAGCCAGTGCATTGTAGTTTACATTGGCCTTGTCAAATTGCAAGGTAACATCCTGATTTACCATGTTTACCGGGGGATTCATCCCGGCCGTAATTAAACGGGTGCTGTCTAAACTGGTAACAATTGCCTTTAATTCTTTGGCAGTTTCTACCCCTTGCTCATTCCACTGTTCCTGAATTTCATTACCTATACTCCAGATAAAAACACTTGGATGATTTCGATCTCTTTTTACGAAATCTTCCAAATCCTTTTTATGCCATTCTTCCCAATTGTTGGCATAATCATGGGTTGTTTTTGAATTGTTCCACATATCAAAGGCTTCATTCATAACAATAAATCCCATTTTATCACATAGCTCCAGTAATTCCGGAGCAGGAGGATTGTGGGTGGTCCTGATTCCATTAACCCCCATTTCCTTTAGAATTTCCAATTGACGCTCCAGGGCCCTGGTATTTATGGCTGTTCCCAAGGCACCTAGATCGTGATGATT
Source organism: Gillisia sp. (assembly GCA_041752645.1). Lineage (GTDB taxonomy): Bacteria > Bacteroidota > Bacteroidia > Flavobacteriales > Flavobacteriaceae > Gillisia. Next base: position 12,008 of record JBGSWA010000285.1, read on the forward strand.
ACAAACGCCTTTTATCTTTACTGGTTTGTCATTTAACAGAAAACCTTTATTGAGATCAAATTTAAAAAACCGAATCCCGATTGGAGTTTTATAAGTATCAACCAACTCATGATCAATATAGATCTCAGAGAGTACTGTGTACAATTGGGGGGTTTCAACAGACCATAATTCTGGACTCTTAATTTCTAGTTTTTCAGAAAAAGTTAGCTCGTTTTTGGTTGTGAGCTTTAAATGATTGCTGTTTTCCGTGATTTTTTTATCATTAAAAAGTACGCTTGTTTTTAATACGATGCTTTTTGCCTCCGGGTAATTGTTTACAATTGAAGTCTCAATATTAAGCGAAGCACTGTCTGCAGTTACCATAGGGGTTGTTACATAAGTGCCCCACTTTTTAATATGAAGTTTGTCAGTCTTAACCATCCAAACATTTCTATAAATCCCTGATCCGGAATACCAACGTGAATTTGGTTGCTGGGAATTATCAACCTTTACCTTAATCTCATTTTCTGTTTCTCCATAGTTTAAATAAGGAGTTAGATGATATCTGAATCCAATATACCCATTGGGTCTTTTTCCCAAATAATGATCGTTTATCCAAACTTCACTATTCATATAAACCCCATCAAAATCTATATATAATTCTTTTTGTCGATCGTTTACTTCAACTTTAAAGGTTTTTTTGTACCATCCAATCCCACCCGGCAGAGCACCCCCATTATAGGTTGCAGGATGATTTTCATTAAATTCCCCTTCAATACTCCAGTCGTGTGGTAGGCTTAATTCTTTCCAGGCAAATTCGGAAGGCTTTGTTACCAGGGAATCTTCCAGGTGAAACTGCCAATTGGTATTAAAAGAACTAATTCTTTCCCCGCCGCTTTGTTTCTCATTGGCCTTATTGCAGGAATAAGAAAGAAAAAGCAGGACAATGATGTAGGGGTATGGACCCAACTTATAGTTCATATTGTTGTTTATTTGGAGAATATTAATTTAAAAGAATACTTATGTAGCCTTTTAAAAACAATAAAAAGTATGGAAGATGTTTTATAAACTTCTTCCATTTCTTAATCCAGCTTAATTTGATTTGAGAAGCAGTTATAAAATGATTCTCCAAAGCTGCTGCTCCGGGGATTACTGCTATTTCGTGAACAAAGAGTATCCTCCTGAACTCACAACTGCAGTTATTAAAATGTTACTATTGCTCTTTAAAAACATAAATGCTCCTTAAAATGATCTAATAGTTTAATTGACTACTTCAAATATACATTAATTTGTAATTTAACAATTCATTAAGATGAAATTTTATTTTTTATAACATATTTTCCTTAATAAGAGCAAATGGGGGTTTTTTGAAGGAGGTATTAAAGAGGAAGAAGATATTGAACAGCCCATCGATTATTACACCAACCTTACGGACCTTATAAAATAGTTTTAAAGCAATTACAGGGTTTTTGGGGGTCCTAAGGCCTTTTCCATTGGGAAGGGTTATTCCTATTGGATAATATGTTTTGGTAAAAATGGGGGTATAAATGTCATACCAGGATTTAAAGCCCTTGATGTTAATTGAGTAAAATCAATGAAATCCCGGATTTAATTTACGATCATAATCAAATTTTAAGCATTAGCTGGGAGCTCATGCGCAAAGGTGTTGGCCAGCAATATTTAAAACCTTTCTGCAAATATTATGACCTCATTAGAATGTTTTAAACCAGCGAAAATATCAGTCACTCCAAAAGAAGCTCCGGTTTGCGGAGGAAAGCCCCAGCTCGAAATGGCCCTGGACAAATGCAAAAAGTTGATCTCCTTGCTCGGCCTATACAGCGAATCCCAAATAAGCTGGTAGCGAATCACTACCGATCTTATTTGGGATTTACTTTTTGCCTGGGTTCGTCAAAGAATTGAACTGCTCCAGGAACCTTTTAAAACAGAGATTTCAATTTTTTTTCCATCCAGCTCGAGCTGTTATTCCGTGAGCTTAAAACCCGTTTTTAAATTTTTGATCATGATCTCAAAATCCCCGATTTCCAGGACTTGCTCCCCAGCCGGATTGAAATACCCTAAATCTTCTGTATTCAGTGTGAATTCTACCGTTTTTGTTTCCCCGGGGGCCAGGGAAATTTTTTCAAAACCCCGTAAACGTTTTACATCGGGAGTGATTTGGCTGGCATAAAGATCGGAGCTATAGAGTTCTATCACTTCTTTTCCTTCCCTGTCCCCTGTGTTGGAAACCTTTACTGTTACTTTGAGGGTCCCTCCTCTTTTGATTGAAGTTTTGTCTATTGTAAGGTCCGTATATTCAAAGGTGGTATAGCTTAACCCGTGACCGAAAGGAAATTGTGGATTAAAATCGGCTTCATAATTATATACCCCCTCGGCCTTCTTCTGCTCTTCAGAGGGTTTATGAAGATAGGTTATCAGGGCATTTGGATAGCGCGGATAGGTATATGGCAATTTCCCTGAAGGATTTACCGCTCCAAAAAGGATATCGGCCAGGGCATCTCCCCCAAAGTTGCCGGGCAAATAGCTTTGCAGGATTCCCTGCATTTTCGGTTCGAATTTGCTGATGATCCTCGGGCGGCCTTCATTGAGCACCAAAATCACCGGTTTTCCTGTAGCTGCCAGTTTTTGGGCTAATTCCGTTTGCAGATCGGACAGGTAAAGGTCGTTTAAATCCCCTGGTTTCTCGGTATAGGTGTTTTCCCCAACACAAAGCAGGATTATATCGGCATCCGCAGTAGCCAGGATCGCTTCCTCCATCCTGTCTTTTTCCTCATCATAATAGTGGCCATCTTCAATGTAACGGACTCCCGGGACATAGCTCACATTGGCTTCCCCTATTTTATTCTGGACTGCCTCTAGTATGGTATTGTAGTTTTCTGTGAATTCAGGGGTTTTTTCACCCTGCCAGGAATAGGTCCATGCCCCGTTAAGGCTTCTCATGGAATTTGCGTTGGGTCCTGTGACCAGCACCTTTATATTCTCCTTTAAAGGCAGAATACCGCCCTCATTTTTAAGCAAGGTTATAGATTCGGCAGCCATCTCGTAGGAAGCTTGCTCAAATTCAGCACTTCCAAACTCCGGATAGTCCCTGTAATGGGTTACGGGTTTTTCGAACAGGTTCAGGGCGATTTTTACCTTTAAAACCCGGCGTACCGCATCGTCAATCCGGGATTCTTTTACCTGGCCTTCCTTTACAAGTTCCACCAGGTTATCAAAAAAGCGCTCATACTCATAAGGCACCATGGACATATCTATCCCGGCATTAACGGCAATCTTGATGGCCTCCTTATCCGACCCGGCAATGCGGTCCCGGCGGTGCAGATTTTCAATATCGGCCCAATCAGTTACCACAAGGCCTTCAAAGCCAAGTTCTTCTTTTAAAAGTCCGGTCAACAGCTCATAATTTGCGTGGACAGGAATTCCGTTGATCAATCCCGAATTGATCATAATGGTATGAGACCCGGCCTCTATCGCAGCTTTAAAAGCCGGCAAATGATATTCCCGCAGCGCATCCTCAGATATATAAGCGGGAGTCCTGTCTTTTCCTGAGACCACTGCATGGTAGCCCAGGAAATGCTTCATCGTGGATGCCAGGTGATTGGGATGGCCGATATCATTGTTTTTTCCTTCATAGCCATCGATCATCGCAACGCCTAAAACGGAGTTTAAATAGGGATCTTCCCCAAAGGATTCCCACATCCGGGAGAACCGGGGGTCCATCCCTAAATCCAGTACAGGGGAAAAATTCCAGGAAATTCCACTGGCACGGGTTTCGTAAGCGGTAATTTGCGCTGCCCGCTCCACTAATTTCACATTCCGGCTGGCGGCCTGCCCGATTTGTTGCGGGAACATGGTAGCTCCGGCAGTATAGGTTGCCCCGTGTATTTCATCCACCCCATAAATAATGGGGATCTTTAACCTGCTCTGCTTTGAATTCAATTCCTGGATCCCGCTGATAACCTCGTACCACTGCTCTTTGGTAAAAGCCCTGTTGTTGGCCGTATTCAGGAAGGAACCCACCTTATAATCCACAAGGGCCCTTTTTAACAGTTCAGGATCCAGGGTGAAAGGCTCGTAACTGGAAAAACGGTCCTCCCCCTTGCTAATTACATCCAGGGTTACCTGGGTCATCTGCCCCACTTTTTCCTCCAGGGTCATCTGAGCCAGGATTTCTTCGGCTTTTGCGGATATTGTTTCCTTATCGGGTTGTTGGTAAGTGGTTTGTGCCTGGATGCTATTAATCCCAGAGAATAGTAGACTAAGACCAATGATCATTGTTTTTATCTTCATGTTTTTCATTTTAGAATTTTAAGGTGCCGATTGCCCCGGCTTCCAGGGAGAGGTGTACATCTCTCTGGAAGCCGGCATTCACTTTTATGGTTTTTTTCGCCTCAGAGGTGTTCTGAAGAATTAATACGAGCTTTCCTTCCGGGGTTTTAAAGGCGACATTGGGAAGGTTCTCCGGCAGATTTGA
>JBGSWA010000286.1:0-6604 GCA_041752645.1 Gillisia sp.
GCCACCTCCGGATTGTATTCCTTTAATCCAGAGGATGGAGCCATCAACTGGGTATATGATATAGAAATTGCCGAGAGTGTGCCAGCGGTAGATGTAAACGGGAATGTTTATGTAGGGAGTACAAATGGATATTTATATATAATAAATTCTGAAGGGGGACAGATCAAAGAATTGGTTCTGGGTGACGCTGTTGTCAATTCCCCGACTATTACCGCCGACGGTACTGTATTTATAGAGGCAGCCTCAGGAGGGGTGATCAAATTATTTAAAATTGCTGTAGAAAACAGTGGCCTGGCAGACTCCCCTTGGCCAATGAAGGGTCAGAATGCTAAAAACACTTGTGTCGCTCAATAAAAAAACACCTGAGAATTAATCTTATAACTATAATTATGAAAAAGTTGTTTATTTACCGCTGGGCAAATAGTGTCTTTCTCTTAATTGCCCTGGGATGTTCCCCTTCTTCAGAATCCGATCCCCCAATTGTCATTGAACCGGAGGAAGTTGTGGTGGAGGAAACCATACGGGTCATGACCTATAACATCCATCACGCCAATCCTCCTTCCAAAACGGAGGTAATTGATTTGGAAGCAATCGTACATGTGATTCAACAGGAAGATCCGGATATTATTGCTCTGCAGGAGGTTGATGCCAATACAGAAAGATCTGGCCCTGGAAATCAGGCAGAGATGATAGCTGAGCTATTGGGAATGAATGTTTTCTTTGGAAAAGCCATCGATTATGATGGTGGCCAATATGGGGTGGCAGTGCTTTCAAAATTTGACCTGAGCGAGGGAAAAATAAACAGGCTCCCCACCAAATCGGGTACCAATGGAGAACCCCGGGTACTTGTAACGGTTAAAATCACAACTCCGAAGGGGAACCTCCTTAAGATTGGAAGTACGCATCTGGATGCACAAAGCCAGGACGCCAACAGGATACTTCAAATCCAGGAGGTCGTAAAAATTGGACAAACCCAGCAACTGCCATTTATAATTGCCGGGGATTTCAATGCTGTACCAGAATCTGAAGTTGTAAGCGTCCTGGACGGCTATTTCAAAAGGACCTGCAGACTTTGTGGCTTTACCAGCTCTGCCCAGAATCCCGTGAGAGCTATAGATTATATAGCCTTTAAGCATCCCGAAAATAAATTTGAAATAAAAAACCACCGGGTAATCAATGAGACCTATGCATCAGATCATTTTCCGATCGTATCAGATATTAATATCTTAAAATAATTACCAAAACATAAATTTGAAGTATCACCACCTAAATTCTTTAATGATGAAAACAGGAAAAATAATAATGTTCAGTATAATTTTCGGCATCGGCCTTCTGGGTTGTGAAAAAGACGATACTCAGGAGACCCTTGTGACGCCTCGCGTGGATTTCAGCTTTACCCCAACTGCCCTGGTAGCAGGTGATGAGGTAGTGTTTAACGCCGAGCCTGCAGCAGGATCCAGTGAAATTACCACCTGGGCTTGGAATTTCGGAGATGAAAACTCCACGAGCTCCACTGAAACAGATCCTACCTATATCTATGAGAATGCAGGCACCTATGATGTCTATCTGCAGGTGAGTGATGCTGCGGGGAATGTTCACAGAACAACTAAAACCATTACGGTGACCAAGGCTGAGTTTCCGGCCTCACTGGTGTGGGAATTTTCTACCAACACCCCCGTTTCAAATATCAATGATGGTTCGAGTTCTCCTGTTATTGGAGATGACGGTACTATTTATTATACCGAATCCAGGGCAGGAGAAAACAGTAAGGTGGTCGCTGTTACAGATCAGGGGGATAGTGCCGAGCTTAAATGGGCTTCTGGCCCCTTGGGTGGAGAGCTTCCCAATGCACCATCCATTGGACCCGATGGCAATATCTTAATAAACGCCTGGGTGGTTGACAATGCAGACAATGCCATAAATAAATTAAGTGCTGCAGATGGTACAATTTTGTGGAGTGGTGGCATAGGTACCGATGTTTCAAATAGTACTCCTGCGGTGGATTCTCAAGGAAATTCCTATCATGGCTCAAGGGCGCAGGGGGCAAATGGAGGAGTTTATTCCTGGACCAGCGAGGGTGAGAAGCGATGGGAAATTACAGGGGTAGGGGCTTTTTATTCTTCCCCGGTTATAAGTAATGATGAAAGTACCGTATACTTCCTAAATACCAATGAGGGAATGATTTGGGCGGTAAATGCAGCGGATGGCTCTCCTAAATGGGAAGCCCCGGTAGGAGAAGGCTCAGGGGTTCATGGGAGTTCTTTATCGATGAATGCTGATGGCACCATATATTATACCACAAATGCTCACGTGGTTGCCATTACCGATAATGGGGAAACAGGAGCAATAAAATGGTCCGTGGAAATAGAAGGAGCTTCCAATTCAGGAGTCGTAATAGGACCTGGAGGCGACCTTTACTCAGGTGCCACCTCCGGATTGTATTCCTTTAATCCAGAGGATGGAGCCATCAACTGGGTATATGATATAGAAATTGCCGAGAGTGTGCCAGCGGTAGATGTAAACGGGAATGTTTATGTAGGGAGCGTAGAGGGAATCCTTTTTATAATTTCTGAAACCGGCGCTTTGGAAAAAGAATTTGAATTGACAAATAATGTGGTGAATTCCCCAACGATCACCTCCGACGGAACTATATATGTAGAGGCATATGATGGAGAAGTGATCAAACTATTTAAAATAGCGGTAGAAGAGAGTGGTCCGGCGAACTCTCCCTGGCCAATGAAGGGTCAAAACATTAAAAATACCGGAAGGGCTAATTAATTCCTTCGAAATTTCCTATGGCCTAAAAGTAGGTGATTGACACCTGCTTTTAGGCAGCAAGGTTTATGGTTTCCCCCGATGGGATTAGCGGTGGTTTTACCCTATATAAAGCCACCTCTATACCTATTCAGGACTAAAAACAAAATTCCTATAAAGAACCCATTTATGAAATTCTTTTTTTGTTTTCTTTTTTTCTTTTTATTTCTCCCGCAAATTTGCCCAGGGCAGGAAAAGGAATACCCTGTGGAGTATCCGATTCATTTCGCGGTTGTTACAGATACCCACATTGGGAAAAATGAAAACTCTGACGCGCTAAAAGATATTGTAAATGACATTAACGCGAATGCCAATGTTGAATTTGTGCTTCATGCGGGTGATATCAGTGATTTTGGAACAGATCCCGAACTGGAGCAGGCAAAATTCCTGCTGGACAAGTTAGAAGTTCCGTATCTCATTGTGCCCGGAAACCACGACACAGGATGGTCTGCCAGCGGGGGATTAATTTATGAGAAACTCTGGGAGAGGCAAAATTTTGTAGAAGACATAAAAGGAGTCCGTTTCATAGGATTTAGTACCGGGCCATATGGCAGGATGTCCAGAGGATATGTTCCCATGGATCAATTAAAATGGCTGGATAGCCTGGCGGCAAACACCCCTGGGGCGCAACCCGTTATTTTTCTCACCCATTACCCGCTGGATCAAGGACTCTCCAATTCAAAAGCAGTGATTGATATAATGCATAGGATGAATACCCTTGCCATTTTCTGTGGTCACGGGCATATCAACAAGCTCTTTAATTATGAAGGGATTCCAGGGGTAATGACTCGTACGGCGCAGAAAAGAAACACTACCCTGTCCTATAATGTGGTTAATTTAACCAGGGATTCCCTGCTTGTTAAACAGGTGGAGACAGGTAAGCAGGCTAAGGGTTATTGGGCATCGCTGAAAATTCCGGAGCAAATTATTCGCAGGAAGGATTCTTCAGAGGTCCAATTGAGGAAAGCTATTCCTGCCCAGGACCAGAAGGTAGAGGTGTTCTGGAGGTTCCAGGACCATGCGAATATTGTTTCAACTCCTTTGGAATACAAAGGCAATATTCTCTGGGGAAATCTATCGGGGGAATTTAAATCCATAAATCCCGAAAACGATACAGTGAATTGGTCCTATCAGGCAGGACGCGCAATCTATTCCTCCCCTGATATCTCAGGAAACCATGTGGTCTTCGCCTCTGCCGACAGCGTAGTATATAGCCTTGATGCTTCCTCGGGGAAACTTTTATGGAAATTTAAAGCTGAGGCCCCAGTACTTGGCTCTCCGGTTATTGACGGGGACCGGGTATTTATCGGGAGCAGTGAACCTGCCTTTAGGGCACTTGATCTGGAGTCCGGGAAACAAATCTGGGTTTTTAATAAAATAGAGGGTTTTCCCCCAGGTAAACCGGCTTTATCTGAGGAGAAGGTCATCTTTGGCACCTGGGGTAAAACTATCTACGCACTTAATAAAAAAGACGGGTCATTGTCATGGAAATGGAAAAATGAGGAGTACAGCCGGTACTATTCTCCGGCCATGGTAACTCCAGTGATTCAGAATAATAAGGTTTATATTGTAGCCCCGGACGAAAAATTACGGGCGTTTGACCTGTCTACCGGGAAGCAAACCTTTCAAACAGGTAGGTTTCGGGTGAGAGAGTCCTTAGGAGGGAATAATGAGGAAGGTTGGCTACTGGCCAAGACCATGCAGGATTCCATAGTTGCCTGGAGTACAAAAAGCGGTACCCCTGAACCCATTTTGAACATTTCAGGCGGTTTTGGGAATGACTTCTCTGCCTCGATGCCAGTATTTGATGGTCCTATGGCATTTTTCGGGACCACTTTCGGACGTGTATATGCAGTTGATGTTCAGCATAAAAAGATAAAATGGGGATATCAGCTGAGCAACGACATGGTAAATACGCTCAGGGTCCTTTCTGATGGGAAAATAATAGCAACTAGTGTGGATGGGAAAATAGGAATTCTGGATGCTAGGCTACCCTAGGAATGGAAATTTTTATTAATTCTTTTTTCCTAAAAACTTAATTTTGGTGAACATTGCCTGCTGCGATCCTTATAATAGCTTTTGAATTAGCAGCGGTATCATTTATATTTTTATCCCTGGAGTTTTTCAAGGCTTATACTTAAATAAGGCTTCTGTAAAAGATTTACATCCTGGGAGTAGCTGTCTGTCAAGTGTTGTTAAGATTGTGGGGAGATCATGCAGTGTTTTATAAATTTGAATTTAATGATAATTAGAAATGGATAAAATAATCCTTGAAAATGTAGCAGTGGGTAAACTCAATAATATTGAAAAAAAACAATATACCCAAAGAATAAAAATTATTAAGGAGATGTATGTTAAGGGGCCTACAACAAATGCGGATATATGCAAGGATTTTAATATCAGTTCCCCCACATCTATGGGTTTATTGAATGAATTGATGGAGGAAGGTATTGTGGAGAAGCAAGGCCAGGCAAAGTCCGAAGGTGGCAGAAAACCTGATCTTTATGGCCTTCGTGATAATTCCCTCTTTATCCTGAGCGTGGCTATGGGAAGGTTTAAAACAAAGATGGCCATTTTTGATAATAACAACAATAATTTAACCGGGATAAAGGTTTTTCCGATTAAGATATCTAAAGACCTGAGTGCCCTAGATCCACTTTATGAGCGTGCTGAGGAATTAATTGTAAGCTCCGGCATAAACCGAAAAAAACTGATGGGGATTGGCATAAATATGCCTGGATTGGTCAATTCCAGGGAAGGAAATAATTACACCTATTTATTGACCGATTCTAAAACAGAATCCCTTCAGGAGATGCTTTCCAATAAGTTCAATAAACCTGTTTATATACAGAATGACGTAAAGAGTGCGGCTCTGGCCGAGTACCGCTTTGGACTGGCACGGGGAAGAAAAGATGTGCTGGTGCTCTCCCTTGACTGGGGGATTGGCCTGGGGATTCTCATGGATGGCAAATTAATGGTGGGAACAACAGGTTTTGCGGGGGAGATAGGACACATTCCCCTGGTCAACGACGGCACCCTTTGCTATTGCGGGAAACTGGGATGTCTTGAAACCGTGGCATCTGGGATTGCATTGGCCCGAATGGCTAAAGAGGGGATAAAATCCGGGCAGGACTCGCTCCTGAATGAACTCTCAGAAGAGGAGATCGATAAAATAGAACCTAAACTGGTCATAGAGGCTGCAAATCGTGGGGATCAATACGCCATAAATATCCTATCACAGGTAGGTATAAACCTCGGCAAAGGGATCGCGATCCTCATTCAGTTATTTAACCCGGAACTCATTATTTTAGGGGGGAAGATAGCCGAGGCTAAGCAGTATATTAGTACCCCGATACAACAATCCATCAACACCTATTGTATGGAACAATTAAGGGAGAAAACCAGAATCGCCCTCTCGGATTTAGGTGAAAATGCGGGGGTATTAGGCTCTGTGGCGGTGGTTATGGAGAACATATTTGAAGATCAGATTGAATTAGGCTAATGGTTTTAAAGTTTTTAATACCACCTATTTTACAAATACAAAAGAAATCACTAAATGGCCAGATTAAATTTACTTGAAGAAACCCGGTTTGAAAAATTACCGGTAAGAGTTTACCCAGATGAACACGTAGCCTCCAGGAAGGTGGCGCAGAGAATTGCAAATCTTATAAAAAGGAAACAGCAAGAGGGCACCCATGCTGTTTTAGGACTTGCCACCGGGGCAACTCCTGTTGAGATGTATGAAGAGCTGGTGCGCCTTCACAGAGAAGAAGGACTGAGCTTTAAAAAT
>JBGSWA010000287.1:0-18888 GCA_041752645.1 Gillisia sp.
ACCTGGTACACTACCTATCATTATCACTATTTGGTGACCACAGTGTATGTTTTATATATGTACCAGGCAATTTATTCCAGAAAAAAGGAAGCGCCAGCCTTGACACAAAAATCAGAAAATCTTTTGGTAGAGGATAAGATAAATATTAATTTCTAATGAAGAAACCCGTTTTAACCATCGTAATGCCGGCATATAATGGAGAAAAATATATTAGCGCGGCCATTGATAGTGTTCTCAATCAAAGCTTTGAAAACTTTGAATTGCTGATTATCAATGACGGCTCTTTGGACACTACTATTAAAATAATATCTTCCTATAAAGATAAGCGAATAAAACTGATTGATCTCGAAGAAAATAAAGGAATAGCGTATTGCCGAAATCTTGGCCTGAGAGAAGCTTTGGGTGAATTTCTTGCCTGGACCGACTGTGATGATCTTAATTTATCCACAAGATTTGAAAAACAGGTTGCCTTTCTTCAAAACAATCCAGATTTTGGAGGCTGCGGCACCTGGCTTTCAAGATTTAAGGCAGCTAAAACCTATTATGTGACCAAAGCTTATGAAAATCCGGAAACAATAAGAGCAGCACTTCTATTTAAACCCGCTAGTATTCCTAATGCCACGGCTATGCTTAGGCTTTCTGAAATACGAAGGAATCATCTTTGGTATGATGAAGAACTCCAAATAAGTGAAGATTATGATTTTATCTTTAGATGCTCCAGGTATTTGAAGTTTTCCAATATCCAGGAAGTATTATATAGGTATAGAGATTCTGAAACAAGCATCATGAAAAAATTTGAAGACCAAAATTCTGAAACCTTCGATATTTTAAAAATGGTGTATAGAAAAACCCTGGGAACTCTAGATATAGTACCTACCGATAGAGAACTACGCCTACATTACGAAATTTGTTCAAGAACAATATTTTCTCAATTTTCCGAATTTAAAGACTGTTATTATTGGTTAGAGAATTTAAAGAGGGCAAATGATTCAAAGAAGGAATACGATAGTAAAGTTTTTAATCACATTATAAAGGAACAATTCTTTTTCCTATCCAAGAAGGCCTCTTCTTTTGGATTGAAAACGTTGTTTTTTTTCATCGAAAAATCTTTAAAAAATAGATGGGTAATAAACCCTGGAAATTATTCCAAACTCGCAGTAAGATGTGCCCTAAAGTATGATAAATTTGAATTTAAACTCTCTTAAAGTCCAGTGATATGCTTTGTTTATACTATTTATGGTTGCTATTAGAATAATTTATTACATTTTCCTCTACCCGATATTTACACGAATATTAAACTTTCGAATGAATTTTTGATTTATGAAAATAAGTTACCTCATCCTCGCACACAAATCTCCCACTCAATTTCATAGAATGGTTGATAGGTTAAATTCAAAAAATGTGTATTTCTTCATACATGTTGATAAATCGACGGATGAAGCTCCTTTTAAAGAACCTTTTTTAAACTCTGAAAACATTTTCTTTTTAGAAGATGATAAAAGAATGATAACAGCCTGGTCTGATATAGCGATTTGTAAAGTCACCCTCCTTCTTCTTGAGGAAATACTTAAGAAATTTAATTCTTTTAATTATTGTGTGCTCTTATCAGGTCAGGATTACCCCATAAAAAGCAACGAATACATCTACAATTTCTATAACTCAAATTACGGACAAAATTTTATATCCATAAGCGACATAAAGGAAATCTGGCCTGAATGGCAGGATCGATTTGAACGATATAATTTCCATTTTCCAAACAAAAGGATGAACAGAGGTATTTATCCTCTTGCTGATACTAGATTTTCTACCATACGCAATTTTAAGCATATGTTTTATCTGGTGAAAACGGTGGGTCTTATCCCTACAGTTTCGACAATATTTAAATCAAAAAGGGCACACCCCGAGTATTTAATACCTAAAGGCGGCGGGACCTGGTGGGCACTTCCCGTTGAAACAGCTATTGATATTATCCATTATTTAAAGAAACATCCAGATCTTATGACGTATCATGCTTTCACCCATGTTCCGGATGAGACTCTTTTTGCCAGTATTGTGAATAAACTAAGGAGACCGAACCAGATTCAGGATACTACCACTTACACGAATTGGACTCAAGAGAACGTCGATTCCCCGGTTACTTTTGAGAGAGAGGATCTACAGGAATTGATTTATGCCGGTGAGGGCTATTTATTCGCACGAAAATTTGACATGGACCTTGATACTGATATTCTAAATAAATTAGACGAACATATAGATTATTCTAAAAACAGTCAAAGAAAATAAGACCATAAAGTATATCCTGGAAATTTAGCTTAGTACAGGATAGAAATTTTATAAAAAGTTATTAAAATCATTATTTCGTTTGAATCTTAAAAATGAAAGAGAAGAAAAAGATCCTTATACTTGCATCTGCTCAATTTGGTTACTCTACAACTACCTACAAATATTGTGAGCATGCCCTTGAGCATTTTGAGCTCACCTATATAGGATGGGATTATAATTTACCAAGGATAGAATTACCAAGGGTGAGGGTTACATATGTTAGCAGAGACTCCGGTTTGCTTAAAAGAAACCTTAGACTCCTTCAGGCATTCCATAAGGAAATTCAAAAGGGGCATGACCTCTTATTTTTAACGTATGTAAGAGGAATCTCTTTTATTAAAATACTCCATCCAAATTCCAAATTTCTAATGTATATAGACACCTTTGGAGTTATGCCAGGCCGAAAAAAACGTTGGATTTATGATACTATTTTAAAATTAGAGGTATCCTTTTTTTCTAATGTTGCCGTTATAAGTGACGGGTTGGCTAAACGTTTGGGAAGAAAAATATATGAAACTTTGCCGTTAGGGGGTGCATGTTTCACGGAAGAATATAAATCATTTGAAAAACTTGAATTATTATATGTGGGGACTTTGGATAACAGAAATGTGATTGATTGTGTTAGGGGGTTTCACAAATATCTGGAGAAGTATGAATCTGAAGGAAAGGTCACTACTTTTAAAATTATTGGCGACGGGCCTAATAACGAACTGAAAGAAATAAAAGAGTATGTGGAAGCCTATAACCTATCGGAGTTTATAGAGGTTATAGGATACCTTCCACCTCAACAATTAACCCCATATTTTAAAAGTGCCAATATAGGCGTATCCTATGTGCCAATGTTTTCTTATTATGAATACCAAACCCCGACAAAAACATTTGAATATTTAATTTCAGGCTTACCGGTAATTGGTACCGGAACTTATGAGAATAAAAAAATAATAAAGCCATGGTCAGGGGTTATTATTGAAGATAATGCAGATGCTTTTTGCGAAGGTGTCGCCAGGCTTCAAAACCAAAAAAAAGAATTCTGCAGTGATAGAATAAGAAAGGAGTACTCCAAACATTCCTGGGAGAAAGCTGTTAGATCCCATTTTACTCCACTGATCATAAAGCTAATAGGTTAACGCACTAAATTTTTCACCATTTATTTTAAACCTGTGAATAATAAGATTAGGAATATTAGTACCGCTATAATTGCCAGGGTGTTCATAGCTGCAGGACTTGCCAAAAGAGTTAAAAAAAAAGCCTTACGTGGGGATTTTATATTATCACTATATTTTCATAATCCTGATAAATCCCTTTTTGAATTTTGTGTCAAATGGTTAAGGAAAAATGGGTTTATCTTTCTTTCAGAAAATGATATTGTAGCAATAGCTCATAAAGAAATTCCCTTTCCTAAAGGAGGAGTGATATTAACTGTGGATGATGGCTGGCAAAGTAATGAAGAAAATGTAATTGCCGTAGCAGAGAACCAAAAAGTACCGATTACAATTTTTGTTGCTACAGATGCCATAATAAGTGGAAATTATTGGTGGCCCTATGTGGCAAAGGCCAGAGAACTTAAAATGTCATTTCCTACTATAGAAGATTTAAAAAAGATTCCAAATAAGGAACGGGAGAAAATTGTAAAAAATATTAAAAGAAAGATTTCGATGGAAATACAGGCATTAAATCTCCAGCAACTACAGAAGGCCTCAAGATCAAAGTATGTAAAGATTGGCGCCCATACCGTTAATCACCCAATATTGGTGAATTGTGAAAATGATGAAGCTTTCCAGGAAATAAAAAAGTCTAAATCGCAAATTGAGGAATGGCTGAAGCTGCAGGTAGAATCTTTTGCATACCCAAATGGAGATTATTCCAGCAGGGAAATTGAATATTTAAAGGAATTGCATTTTTTCTCGGCCTATACTACAGAACCAGCTTACTTAACTCAGGAAAGACTCCAAAAAATTTATCAGTTACCTAGATTCTGTGTTTTTGAAGGTATATCCAAAGGAGAAGCAATTTGCAGAATGATGGGAATATGGCAGCGTTTTTTCACATAATTTTTAACCAAATACAAGTGTAATTATAGTTTACTTTTTAATCAGCCCTTTATGAAAATACTATACGTTACCAATATGTATCCCTCAGAAGAGACTCCTTTTGATGGAGTATTTATAAAAGAACAGGTTCAATACTGTCATGGTAAGTATAATATGGATTATAAAGTATTTGTCATTGACCGTTCAGGCAATAAATATTTCAACTATATGAAGAGTATTTTCCAAATTATGAAAATCATCTCAAAAGGAAGTTTCGATCTTATCCATGTGCATTTTGGCTTGGCGGGAATGTTTCTTTTTTTTAAACACTTTATAAAAGTACCTGTGGTTTTAACCCTGCATGGTTGCGATATACAATCTTTTAAGAAAAGGGATGGGCTAATGCAGAAAATAAGTAAAATGGCCGCATCAAATGCGGACCGAATTATCATTTTGAATGATAAAATGGCTCAGATTCTAAAGAAGCATCAACCCAAGTCGATAAAAATCCCTTGCGGAATAAATACTGAAGTCTTTGATTTAGATAGATGTAATTTAACCAATAAAAGCTTTATAATTGGTTTCCCCTCGGACAGAAAACGCGAAGTAAAAAACTATCCTTTGTTTAAAGCTATTACAGATATACTGAAAAGAAGGGGATATACTATAGAGACTGTAGACTTCGCCAATTTCACCAGGGAGGAAATGGCCTGGAATTTAAGCCGACTTGATTGCCTTTTGCTTACATCTCATAGCGAGGGGTCTCCCCAGATTATTAAAGAGGCTATGTTTTGTGGGGTGCCAATAGTATCAACCAAAGTAGGAGATGTTGAAATGTTATTAAAAGGTGTAAAAAACTGTTTTGTTGTAGATTCTTATCAACCCGAAGCTTTTATTGGAAAAATAATGGAAATATTGCTTTTGGCACCCACAGAGAGAAAAACAAACGGAAAAGAAAAAATAATAAAGATGCAACTGGACCAAGAAACCGTGTGTTCTAATATTTATAGTCTTTATGAAGATTTATTGGCTCAAAAAGTCGACTACAAAAAATTTAAATAGTATTAATTTTTTTTATTATGTGCGGGATAGCAGGCGGTATAAATAGTACATTATCATCGAAACATATTGACCTAATTAATCACAGGGGACCTGATGCCCGGGGTGGACTTCAGACGAATTTAGGACCTCATAGCGTATTTCTAGGCCATACGCGTTTGTCTATTTTAGAGCTCTCAGAGGCAGGGAGTCAACCCATGTTTACAGACTGCGGTAACTTTGGTATTGTATTTAATGGAGAAATCTATAATCATTTAACATTAAGGTCTGAACTTAAGGAAATTTCATTTAAGGGACACTCGGATACTGAAACCATACTGTATTATATTAGAGAATATGGAATTGAGGCAGTTATGAAGTTTAAGGGTATTTTCGCTTTTGCTTTTCTCGATAAAGTAAAAGAAAAGTTATACCTGGTTCGTGACCATTTTGGAGTAAAGCCCTTATACTATTTTAGCAAGGGTACTAAATTAATATTTGGATCTGAATTAAAAATAATTAAAAATCACGAGGACTATACCAAAGAAATTGATACATCGGCGCTTAATTCTTTTCTGACTTTAAATTATAATCCTGCCCCCCAAACACTTTTTAAAGATATCAAAAAGCTTGAGGCCGGTACTTATCTGGAATATAGCAGCAATGGAAATCTGCGTCATTTCAAATACTGGGATAAGAACCAAAAAATTAATTATACTATAACTATACATGAGGCGATTTTTGAGTATAAAAGGCTTTTGGAACAGGCAGTTGAAAGACAGCTTCTCAGTGATGTACCGGTAGGGCTATTGCTAAGTGGAGGAATTGATTCTGCTGTATTAGGATATTTAATGAATAAAAAATCATCCTGCCCAATTCAAACCTTTACAGTAGGATTTGAAGGAAAGGAAAAATTTAATGAATTAGATGATGCCCGTGAAACAGCCAATTTGATCAATGCGGATCATCACGAGATAGTTCTTAAGCGAGAGGAGTATTTGGAGTACTACCACAAATCATTTTACTATACGGAAGAGCCTATAGCTGCACCCCCAATTCCTGCATTATTTCTTCTCTCCAGGCTTGCATCACAATCCGTAAAAGTAGTGTTAAGCGGACAAGGCGCCGATGAGCCATTGGCTGGTTACAAAAGATACAAAGGGGAGAGATTTCTGGCAGAGTATCAAAAGGTACTTTCATTGATGCCCTTATCTCTTTTAGCGAAAATTTTTCCCACCAATCATAGCGTAGATAGAGGAATCTATTCTTCTCAATTTAAAGAAGAATTAGATCGATTTATAGGAATTTACACGCTGTTTACGCCATCTTTAAAAGAAAATTTGTATCAAAAAACAATGCATCCAGTTATCCAGGAAAACCAGAGAACTACTTTTGAGAAACTATATAATCGAGCAGATCCATCCAATGGTTCCTTATCCAAACTACTCTATATTGATACTCGTAGTTTATTGCCAGATCAACTCCTTTTGTTCAACGATAAAATTACTATGGCAAATTCTATCGAAAACAGGGTGCCCTATTTGGATATTGATTTAATTAGCTTCTTAGAAACTTTACCCATTAAAATGAAGTTAAATGGACAGGTGACAAAGTTTGTACTTCGTAAAGCAGCAGAACAATGGTTACCCTCTTCTATAATTAATAGAAAAAAGAGAGCTTTTGAAACGCCTGTGGGAGAGTGGTTTAAAAAAGAACTTTCCGATACCCTTCTCCAACTCGTGGATAGTTCAGATTCTTTTAGCCGGAATTATTTCAATATAGAATTTATTAAGAAAATGGTATGGATGCACCAATCCAAAAAGAAGGACTATAGAAAGCATCTTTTTATGTTATTATCATTGGAACTGTGGTATAAAAATTTCTATCTCGTCAATCAAATAGAAGAATCTAAAATCATATCCAATTATAAAACCTAATTTTCTGTTTGGGTTTAGTCATCATTTTTTTTCTTCCAGCAAACTCTCTAGAATCTCGCCAAATGGAAAACAAAAGAATTATCTTAATCTGTTCCGATGGGGGGCACCTTGCACAGATATTGGAACTAAAGGAGCTGTTTCTTCACTATAATTATCTTATCGTAACAGAAGAGTCTCCGGCCACGCTTCCCTTAAAAGAGAAGTATAATATCAAATATTTAAAGGGCAGGTCCAAAGGCCAAAAAAGGAACCTCGCTTTTTTATTCAGTCTGATTATCAATGCATTTTTATCCATGAAGATTTTGATGCAGCATTTTCCGAAGGCAATTATTACCACGGGGAGTCATACGGCCATTCCCATGTGTTTATTGGGGAAAATCTCTGGAGTGAAAATTATATGGATCCTATCTTATGCCAGGATAAATTCCAGAGCATTTTCGGCAGATATTATTTATCCAATTGCTGATAAATTTATAATCCAATGGCCGGGGGTACAAAAATTTTATAAGAAAGCAATATATTTAGGTGGTATCTATTAATTTTTTAAACTACATCCAATCATGATAATTGTATTACTGGGAACATTTCCAACAGCATTTGTAAGACCCCTTTTGGAGATTGATAGGCTGTGCAGGGTGGGAATAATAAAGGAAAAAGTGATTGTACAGAGCGGGCATACCAAATTTGAATCAGAATTTCTGGAGATGCGGCCCTTTATTCCTCCTGATGAATTAACGGAGCTATATAAAGAAGCAACTCTGGTAATTACTCAGGCTGGAACAGGATCCTTACTTAAAGGAATGAAGTTGAACAAGAAAATTATCTCCATCCCGAGGTTAGCCAAATATCAGGAAGTGGTAGACAATCATCAGGAAGAAATACTACACGAATTTACCAAATTAAATTACATCTTAGCATGGACAGAGGAGGTAACATTAGAGAGCCTCTTGCATCAAACTTATGATTTCCAACCCTCGCCCTATCTTTCGACCAAACAGAAAATAATTAATCACCTGGAAGAATATATTGATTCCATTTAAAAAAAAATTAATCTCAATTATTTAAAAAACGATGGTAAAAGTAGGCTTAATTGGTGCAGGTAAAATGGGAATTTCTCATTTATCTATTTTAGGAGCTCACCCCAAGGTAGCGGTAGTGGGAGTATGTGATACTTCTAAAATTGTTCTTAGTGCACTTGAAAAATACAGTAAATTCCCATGCTATACAGATTTTATTAAAATGCTGGAAAAGGAAAATCCGGAAGCGGTATTTGTTGCGACTCCAACAAAATTTCATTTCGAATTTGTAAAGGAACTATTATCCAGAAATATTCATGTTTTTGCAGAGAAACCATTTTGTCTCACCGAGGAACAGGGAATGGAACTAACTTCTCTGGCTTCTGGTAAGAATTTGGTGAATCAGGTAGGGTATCACAACAAGTTTGTAGGGACCTTTAGAGAGGTGAAGAAGTTAGTGAAAAATGGTTCCATAGGTACTATTACTCATTTTATGGGAGAGGCCTATGGCCCGGTAGTAACTAAGAAGAAAGAGGGGGCCTGGCGTTCCAATCCAGCGGAAGGTGGAGGTTGCCTAATGGATTATGCCTCCCATGTGATAGATCTTATAAATGATATACTTTCACCTATTACTGCTTCAAGGGGCAGTATATTAAAATCTATTTATTCCAAAATGGTAGATGATTCCGTCTATTCTCTCCTTGAGCTTGCTGATAAAACCACTGGGGTACTTTCCGTAAATTGGAGTGATGAGACGTATAGAAAAATGTCAACCTCCATGACTATCAATGGGACCATGGGAAAAATCATTTCAGATGCAAATGAACTGAAAGTCTACTTTAAAGCAGAAGATTGCCCTCAAGGCTATTCCAAAGGTTGGAATGTAAAAAATGTTACAGAGCTAACTGAGCAGGTGGATTTTTATTTAAGGGGAGAAGAATATTCTGCGCAGGTTGATTATTTTATAAAAGCCGTGGAAGGGGAAGTGCCAAACAACATAAACAATTTTCAAAGCGCCTGGCTTACCGACAGGGCTA
The DNA here is from genome assembly GCA_041752645.1 of Gillisia sp. GTDB lineage: Bacteria > Bacteroidota > Bacteroidia > Flavobacteriales > Flavobacteriaceae > Gillisia. Next base: position 9,381 of record JBGSWA010000287.1, read on the forward strand.
TTTCAATTATTAAAAATCAAAAATAATACGAAAATGGAAAGAATTTTATACGGAGACAATCAGTTTTTTGGAGTAAATCATATTTCTGACGAAAAGTCGAGAGCCCTGTCTATCAAATTTAAAAGTGATGAGGCTATTATAAGAACTTTGGATTATGCTATGGATGCCGGTATCCATACATTTATGTGTACTACCCATGACAGGATTGCTAAAATTTGTGATATTATTAGGGCAAATCCAGAAAAATATAAGGATTTCAAGATATATCCTTGTATGCCGTATGCTCATAAATATGCAAATGCAGTTACTGAGTTGGGGATCCAGGGAACGATAAAGCAATATGTTCCCGGAAATATATTTGGGACCATGTTTAAGGGGGGAATGGCGGTTGTTTCAAAAGATTTCCTAAAGATCATGGAGCTTCTTATAGATGCCGAAATGAAAATGTTTAAAGGGATTAACACGCCGGTAATTTTCCTTCAGAACGTAATCACAGATCTTCTCCTGGGATTGGGGATGTCAGAGGTATTAAAGGGATTTCATGAGTATATATTAAGGAAATATAATGCTGAGCCCGGGTTTATTACAATGAATATGCCTAAATTATTAGACACTCTTGAAAGCCTAGGTATAAAAAATCCTATTATTTGTTTTTCTATAAATAAAGTAAATTTTAGAATGTCAGGAGGAAAAGAGCTCTATGAAGAAACCTTAAAGACAAGAAAACTAAGAGCTGTTGCAATGCAGGTTTTAGGAGGGGGAGCAATTCCTCCGCTTGAGGCTCTCGAATATGTTGCTACATTACCTAATATAGAATCCATTCTTTTTGGGGCTTCCTCACAGGCAAATATTGAAAATACAGTCTCTAATATCCACAAATTTGATAAGCAGAAAATAGCCTTACCTTAATAAATGGAAATTCAAACCAATTGAGCGCTGACTCAGGACCTTTGAATTAGTTAAGATTAATAACCCCCCGGCATTACTTCATTATAGCTACTCTTTTCATCCCCAACCCTCACTTCATCAAAATACATAACCCTTTTTGAGGTTGCCGCTCCCCAACTCCATTTGTAAAGGCCGAATTTTAAATATGGGTAAGCGACATCATTATAAGAATTAGGCATATTTTGCCTGTCAATTACTTTTTTGCCATCCATCCATACCTCCAGTATTCCGGAATTAGTGTGGGAATATTTGATATGCACCACCCAATCAATCCATTTGTTTTTCTGTATCGTTCCAAGATCTATATAAATAGTACAATCAGAAAATCCACTCTCCATAATGGCATCCGCATCCCCTCGAATCATCCATTTAAACTTATCATCCGCAGTAATAATTGCATTTGAGGGACTTCTATCAACTGCTTCTCCTTGATCTGCTTGATCATGCCACTGGGTTATAACTTCTCCCGAGGTATCCAATACATAACTATCTGGAAAATATTGAGAAAAACCATACCATCCTTCTGGCCTTGCAGTACTTTGAGTCTGAGAAAGTTCGGACCTGGTGGCGCTCCATATGTGTGGATCCTCTTTATTTATCTCAAAACGACCCGCTGCATTTCCCGCTCTTTTAATATTTTGCTCTAAGGCAAAGGAATGATCCACTGCAAATTCCGGATAAAAATCACTTAGTGATGGCTTATTGTCCAGGCTTTCATTCTCGAATAATTCCGTCAAAAATAAATTGTCAGTATTTCTCTCTTCCGGACAAGGTTCAGAATTAGGTGGGGACCGTTTCTTCCCCAAAGCCTCACAATAGTTTTGGGAGTATGCTGATGTTGAGAGAAGTAATATACAAAGGATATATTTCATGATACTATAAATATTTCATTACACTATAAATATAAGTAAGGTTATTAGTTTTCTGATGATACCACTAAAATAAACTGCATCAGTTCAATTGCTTTGAGAACCAACAGGATTTACCTCTTCATACCAACTATTTTCATTCCCACGCACACGTCAACAAAATATACAAGCCTTTTTGAGGTAACGCATCTCCATTCCGATTAAAAAGGCCGAATTTTAAATAAGGGTAAGGGCATCATTATAAGAGGTAGGCCTATTTTGCCTGTCGATACTCTTTTTATCATCTATCCAAACTTCCAGTATTTCGGATAAAAATCGCCCTGATGTGAATTATTGTGAAGGCTGCTATTTAGAAGGTTTCTTTGTAAACTTAATTCGCAGGGAATTCCGTTTACGGGCGGAACGTTAGAACCGGTACCGTTTCTGACGGTACCGGTTCTTGTGAACCACAAAGTGGTATTTATGGTTTGTTGTTTATAATTTATTACTGAGCTACTTTGGATACAATACTCTCCAGCACGTATCTAATGGAAGAACCATCTGCTGGTGGGTTTTCCACTTTTGTTTTTTTCACTAGGAGCCCATATACAAAACCGGGTTCATAAGTGAAACCTTCAATATTGTCATTGTAGAAATTTTCCCAATTTTCTGTACCTATCATACCACCTTCCTGCACAAGCAAGCAAGTGCCTTCCATCTCTCCAACACAATCTACATTATAGCTGTTTACCATCATGTTTATGTTGTCCGTTTTTACCTCCTCAGCACTAGTGTTAGGTTCTACATCCTCATAGCTACTGTTTTTAGTCCCTACTCTAACTTCATCAAAGTAGATTACCCTTTGGGTGGCAGGGTTTCCCCATTCCCATTTATAAACACCAAATTTGAAATATGGATATTTTGTATCATTATAGCTGTTAGGCATATTTTGCCTGTCAATTACTTTTTCGCCATCCATCCAGACCTCTAGTATTCCTGTATTCGTATGGGAGTATTTAATATGCACTACCAGATCCATCCACTGTTTCTTAGGGATCTGACCCAAATCAATATATATTGTACCATCAGAAGTTCCACTATTCATTATTTTGTCGGAATCCCATCGTATCATCCATTTAAGGCGGTTATCAGCAGCAATAAGTGCATTTGAAGGACTTCTATCTACCGCTTCTCCTGCATCTGATTGATCATGCCACTGGAGTAGAACTTCTCCCGAGGTATCGGATACATAAGTCTCTGGAAAATATTGTGAAATTCCATACCAACCTTCATTTTGTGCAGTGCTTTGAGTTTGAGACATTTCAGTTCTGTGGCCACCCCATATTTTAGGATCACCTTTTCTAATCTCAAATCTACCTGCTGTTGAACCTTCTCTTTTAATATTTTCTTCGAGCTGAAAACTGTGATCTACGGCATGTTCCAGATAAAATTCGCCAGCCTGGGGATTCGTACTCAAGTCGGGATTTTCGAAGGTTTCGGTGTAAATTAAATTAGCTGTATTTCGTTTTAAGGAAGGGTCCGCTTCTAAATTCAAAGAATCCAGGGGCACGGAGTCAGCGGATTCTGTGTCCACTAGATCATCGTCCTGCTCCGGCGAACATGCAACGATTGTAAAAAGTAAAATAAAAAGGAAATTTTTCATTATTAAATAATTTAAGAATTGTTATTAGTTTTTCTAGTATTACGCGGTATAAACCGCATCATTTCAATTGCATTCAGAATCACCAGGCTTTACCTACTCCTCCCCACCGTGTAAAATACATTAGCTTTGTTTTTTCAGGTGGCACCGATTCTGAATGCACAGTTTCAGGGGTAGACGGCGAAGCTTCTATTGTGAAAAGTGTGTAGCTGGGTATGGATAAATTATCACCTGAAGTTTTCTTGCTCCTCTTTATCTAATGGTTTTATGTAAATTATGAGAGGTGGCGGTATAGCTTTAATACCATAATTTTCCCGGCCATTATGAGTTGAATGGTAAACCTTGCCTTTTGAAAAAGACACGCTTCCTTCTTTGCCAGAGATAGTATCGCCAGACACATCAATAGGGGAGGGCAATTTATTTTGGTTTATATTCGTCCGGCTTTTGCAGAATAGGGGTATAATTACAACAAATACGGTAATCATATAGGGGGGGTTGGGGCATAGCTAAATACTTATATTAAAAGATTGATTAGGGTTTTAGAAATTAACAATTAAGTCAAAAAGGAAGTAATTTAAATGATAAAAAAACATCATTATTATTTTTAAATCAGATTTTTGTAATATTTATTAGAAAATACTTATATTTCAACATACTATGATATAGTTAATATTATGCCAAAATAGCTTCGTAATTAATTAATAAGGAAGATTGCAGGCAGTAGAGGCTCACAACCAATAATTTTTATACAAAAGAATTAATCGATGTTTCTTAAGTGAAAAAATATGTGGATTATTATGTTGATTTTTTAATTGTGCTGTGGATAATATCCACACAAATTTTTAAAAAAAAATATCAATGGCTTTAATGACAGATTTTTAAAATCAAGTAAAAATTATTACGGATAACCATGTTTTAGCCCCAGGGACCAGGCATTGTAGCTTTTATAAATTAGATAAGAGTAAAAGTTTGATCCTTAATGAGAAATCAACAGAAGAATGATAGAAGAGCATGATATTATATTAAAAAAATCAAAATAATCCCTGAAAGATTTTCAAAATTCGATTATCTATTGTACGGGAGAGATTTCCTCAAAATTTTAAATATTTCTTCGTATTCTATTCGTGATCTTACCCCCAGTAATTTATTAGTCTCAAATATAGTTAAAACTATGTAATTGAGTGCATCTCGCTTTATCTTCTAAAAAAATCTACATTCCTGTTTTACTCAGAACAAGCGGTAAATGGAAATTCAGTTTCGAGAATGGCCGATATTTTTGGATCATAGGCTTTGGATGCTGGGGTAATGAATAAATTATTGATAAAATGGTGAATAATTATTTGGAGCATCTTCGAAAAACGGATAAGGACACAGATTCTTTCCTACCCGAATTATCACGGACTGCTGATTTTAGTCAGATTTAAAAACCTATGGACTTTAGTCCATAGTGGTTTAGTTTCCTACCCCCAAAATGAATTTTTTTTTCGGAAATTTTCTGCCGTTGGATAGGTTTTCGATTAATTATTTTCTATATTTAATACACATTTTAATGTGTTTTAAAAACATATACTCCACTGGTTTTCCCCACTCCAAAGCCTGTAAATATTCCCCACTTAGTTTTTTTTTGATTTTCAATAGTGTTTAAAAGCATTTTTTTTGAGGGTATGTCCTCCGGCCTTTATTTAGTTATTTAATTATTTTTTTAGTTGGCCAAAGTCATTTCGTTCGCTCAAAATTTTTGATTGACCTCCATCTGAAAATTTTACCAAACCGAAGAATGTGAGATGTTTATTTATAATTTATTAATTATTAAATATAAGAAATATGAAAATGCCAATTTCTCCAATCTGCTTTTTGGTACTAACGCATTTATTTTTTATTGACAGCATTTTCTTAATGTTAGCAACTTTATCTTCTTTGGATTCTTTAATACTAATAAGCTATAATGCAATCTGGTTCTTTATAGTTTTAAGGATATGGAACTTAAGTTACCATAAGCGCCAGCAAAGCACTGAAAGGAAAGGTTTATAACTACATTTTTAAAGCAACCAAATTAAAGCCTGTTGTGAAAATTTCAATTATAACCCTATCCTATCAGCGCGAATTGCATTCCCGAATATATGGAATCTGTTCTAAATCGAAACATACAACAATATTAAAAAAATTGTAATTGATGGAAGTTCTGATATGACTCAAAAGGAAAGTGAACTCTATATAGAAAGTGTCGATTATTATATTTCTGAAAAAAAAGGAAGGCATTCCCCCGTATAAATAGCAATCCCTGCGAGAGAAATGTATGATTTTTTTAGAATAGTTCGTTTTAAAAAGAAGTAGGAAAGACTCCTTGAGTATAGGGAAATAGCATTGTTTCAGTGATTTCAAGATGGAACTTAATTAACTATTCAAATTTTTATTTTATAAATAATCTTTTCAATTATGGAAAATATTTACACCTTAAAATTACGGTTTGTAAAGCTCTTGGGTTTTTTATTTCTGGTATTAGGATTGTTTACAAATGCCAATTCGCAAAGCTTTTCCCAAAATGAAATAAATTTTAATGGAAAAGGCTCACTTCAAAATGGGACCTCGTTAACCTTCGGTCCTGATGGCCGTTTGTATGTTGCAGAATATACTGGAAGTATTAAAATTTTCACACTTGAAAGAACCGGGCAAGGCATTTATTTAGTAATGAAGATGGAGGAATTAAAAGGAATTCAATCTATACTGGATCATAATGATAATGGTTCTCTTCACTCCAGCCAATTTAGGGAGACTATAGGCTTGGCTGTTACGGGTACTTCAGCAAATCCGGTACTTTATGTTTCCTCAAGCGATTTTCGCATTGGGGGCGGGGGGGGAGGAGGAAGTGGTGATGTGGGTCTGGATACAAATTCCGGAATAATTACCCGTTATAGTTGGAATGGGTCCTCCTGGGATGAAGTTGATATTGTGCGCGGGCTTCCCCGTTCTGAAGAGAACCACGCCACGAATGGAATTGAATTTGTTACAATAAAAGGAATAGATTATCTCATCGTTGCTCAGGGGGGACATACCAATGCAGGTGGCCCGTCTGCCAATTTTGCATATACCACAGAGTATGCCCTTTCTGCGGCTATTTTATCCATAAATCTCTCCCTGCTGGCAACTATGCCCGTGTTGAATGATAATGGAAGAAAATATATATATGATCTTCCAACACTAGATGATCCTACCAGGCCAAATAAAAATGGAATAACAGATCCGGATGCGCCAGGTTATAATGGCATTGATATTAATGACCCCTTTGGTGGTAATGACGGCCTTAATCAGGCAATGATAGTGCCGGGAGGCCCGGTACAAATCTTTTCGCCCGGTTACAGGAATGCTTATGATTTGGTGGTGACCCAGAGTGGGGCAGTTTATGTTACAGACAACGGTGCCAATGGTGGGTGGGGCGGATTTCCTGTAAATGAAGGAGGAGGAAATGCCAATAATAATTATGATTCAAATGAACCCGGAAGTTCCTCCTCCTCCGGGGGAGAACAAATAAATAACAAAGACCATCTTAGTCTGGTTACCCTGGACATTCAAAATTATACTTTTGGAAGTTTTTATGGAGGACATCCAGCCCCGGTAAGAGCTAATCCCAATGGGGCGGGCTTATATACCAATCCTGCTGCAACCGGAACCTTGGGCGCTGTGTTCAGAACTCAAAAATATGATCCCAATGGATCTAGACCCGGCTCTACCACAAATCCTTCCATAGGCCTTCCGGCCAATTGGCCTCCTGCAAGTGTAACCAACCCTCAGGAGGGAGATTGGCGTGGCCCGGGAATTGGTAATCCAGATGGCCCTGTAGATGCCCTTGTTACTACCTGGGGAACCAATACGAACGGGATTGATGAATATACTGCTTTCAATTTTAATGGTGCAATGAAGGGAAACCTAATTGCGGGGGTAAATACAGGAGAATTAAGAAGAGTGGAATTAAACTCTAATGGAAGTCTTAAAAAACTTAGCCCGTCTTTTTCCTCGGGAATAGGAGGAGATGCTTTAGGCATTACTTGTAATGGTGATAACGAAATTTTCCCGGGAACGATATGGGTGGCCACCCTTAATGGGAAAATTGTTGTACTGGAACCTCAGGATTTTGTCATCTGTTTGAAACCTGGAAACAGCGGCTATAATCCCCTGGCAGACAATGACGGCGATGGCTACACCAATAAGGATGAAGTAGATAATGGAACAGACCTATGCAATGGAGGTTCACAGCCTTCAGATTTTGATAAAGCTGCAGGTGCGCCGTTAACTTCAGATCTTAATGATCCAGATGATGATAATGATGGAATCCCGGATGCAGAAGATCCTTTTCAAGTAGGAGATCCACTTCAGAGCGGCAGTGATGCATTTGATCTTCCCGTTATTAATGAACTTTTCTCCAGTAATCCAAATCTTAAGGGCTATATGGGCTTGGGGATGACGGGTTTAATGAATAACGGAGCTCCCAACCCTAACTGGCTAACCTGGCTGGACAGGCGCGATGATCCCAATGATCCTAATCCTAATGATATTTTAGGAGGAGCCATAGGTGCCATGACAATGCATATGACCGCTGGAACAGCGTTAGGCCAATCAAACACTCAGAAAAAAGGGTTTCAATATGGAGTTAAGGTAAGTCAAGCTACAGGAAAATTCACAGTCTCGGGAGGTATTATGAATCTTAAAGCTCCCCTCCAGCTTTATGGACATCCCAGTACGCCTAATGGAGAACTTGGATTTTTTATTGGTGATGGTACCCAAAGTAATTATTTAAAATTCGTAATCACTAAGACTGGTCTAATGGCGTTACAGGAGATTAATGACGTACCATCTACTCCTCTTCAACTCAATATTCCAGTAGCCAATAGACCCAATGCGGGTGTCACTTTCTTTTTTAACATAGACCCCTCTAATGGAAAAATTTCACTTGAATATAGTCTTGATAATGGTCCAATTAAAATCATGGGCTCCTTTACGGCACAGGGAGCTATTCTTCAGGCCCTTCAACAACCTAATTTAGATTTGGCAGTAGGTTTAATCGGTTCCTCAAACGCCAATGGGGTAGAATTGGAAGGTACCTGGGATTATATTAAAGTATTAGGGGGTGGACCGATAAGCGATCCCCCGATGGTACTCTATCGCGTAAATGCAGGAGGTCCAACAATTCTGGCCATAGATGGTAAAATAAACTGGGGTGCAGATAGCATAACAGAGAAATCGCTTTTTCTGGCCAATGCAGGTGCTAATAATACAACAGGCTTTAATATGACCAGTTATAGTTCTTCCGTAAATCAAAATACAACTCCTACTGGGATCTTTAATACGGAAAGATTTGATGGAGTTGGAGGGCCACCAAATATGACCTATTCCTTTCCAGTTCCTTCTCAGGGCAATTATGTACTGCGGCTTTATATGGGTAATGGCTATTCTGGAACCTCTTCTCAGGGACAACGTGTATTTGACGTGGAAATTGAAGGGCTTATTCATCCTCAAATGAATGATATTGATCTTTCTGCACTATTTGGTCACGGGGTAGGAGGGGTGTTATATCAAACTGTAGAAGTCACAGATGGGACTTTAGATATTTCTTTTATTCATGGAGTTGAAAATCCCCTGATTAACGGAATTGAAATATTAAGCACTTCACAAGGCAATAATTTAATTCAGGTTGCAAATATTCCTAACCAAACCAATACTTCCGGAGATATCTTGGATGGTAGCGTGATTGTTAAGGCTTCTGGGGGAGATGGTAAACTTTCCTATAGTATCTCGGGAGGCCCTTCAGGAATTGTTATTAATTCAGCAACCGGCGTAATAAGCGGAACCTTCGCAAAAGATGCCAATTTAAAAAGTCCATATTCTGTCACAATACATATTGATGATAGTGATGCGGAAACTACCGATGCCGTGCAGATCAAATTTACCTGGACGGTTACCTCAGGAGTACCTACAATTATTAAAATCCTACCGGATATCACCCGGGCAATAGGGGCTGCAAATGATAATATTGATCTGCACCAGTATTTTTCAGATA
>JBGSWA010000288.1:0-8793 GCA_041752645.1 Gillisia sp.
ATTTGGGATGTTTGATTTACACGACCGTGAAATTGTAGAAGATGAACTGGGTTTTCACTGGGAAGAAAGTTTTGAATATGGAGGGAATTTAGTTAAAATGAGCAAAGCTTCCATCGAGAATGAAAACTTCTATGGCCTGGGGGATACCCCTACCAATTTTAATCTAAAGGGGAAGCAAATCAGTTTATGGAATACCGATCAATACGCCTTTGGAAAGGATTTAAACGAATTGTATAAAACAGTGCCATTTTATGTGGCATTGCACAACAATCTCGCTTACGGGATTTTCTTTGACAACACCTTTAAAACTCATTTCGACTTTTGTAAAGAAAGAAGAAATATAACCAGTTTTTGGGCAAATGGGGGAGAAATGAACTATTATTTTATTTATGGTCCCGAAATATCTGATGTCGTAACCTCCTATACCGATTTAACAGGGAAGCCTGAACTTCCTCCTATGTGGGCCCTTGGGTATCATCAAAGTAAATGGAGTTATTTCCCTGAAAGAAAAGTCAAGGAAATCACCTCAAAATTCCGCGAATTGAAATTTCCTTGTGATGCCATATATCTGGATATAGATTATATGGAGGGTTTCAGATGTTTTACCTGGAATAAGGAATTTTTCCCTGATCCTAAAAGAATGGTTCAGGAACTGGAAGCTGATGGTTTTAAAACCATCGCAATTATAGATCCGGGTATCAAAATAGATCCGGAATATTCGGTTTTCAAAGAAGCCCTGGATAAGGATTTCTTTTGCAAAAGAGCTGACGGCCCATATATGCGGGGGAAAGTGTGGCCCGGGGAATGCTATTTCCCCGATTTTACCAATCCGGAAGTACGGGAATGGTGGGCTAATTTATATCGGGAACTTATTGCAGAGATTGGTGTCAAGGGAGTCTGGAATGATATGAATGAACCTGCAGTGATGGAAGTACCTGGTAAAACTTTTCCTATGGATGTACGTCATGATTATGATGGAAATCCATGCAGCCATCGCAAAGCGCATAATGTGTACGGAATGCAGATGGCCAAGGCAACTTATGAAGGTGTAAAGAAATTTATTTATCCCAAAAGACCTTTTGTCATTACCCGGGCAAATTATTCCGGCGGACAGCGATATACCTCCACCTGGACTGGTGATAATGTAGCAAGTTGGGAGCATTTGTATCTGGCAAATCTGCAGGTCCAGCGTTTATGTATGAGTGGGATGAGTTTTTCTGGAACAGATATTGGAGGTTTTGCACAACAACCTTCAGGAGAATTATATACCCGCTGGATTCAGTTAGGGGTTTTCCATCCTTTTTGCAGGACGCATTCCTCGGGGGAGCACGGAGAACAGGAACCCTGGTGTTTTGGAGACGAAGTCCTGGAAATTACCAGAGAGTTCGTTCAATTAAGATATCAGTTGATTCCCTATTTATACACCGCATTTCATCAATATGTAGAACAGGGAATTCCCATTATAAAACCTCTGGTTTATGTAGATCAGCAGGATGTTCAAACCCATTATCGTTCGGATGAATTTATTTTTGGGAATCAGATCCTGGTTTGTCCAATTCAGGAACCAAATTCCCAGGGAAGAAGAATGTATATTTCCCGTGGAAAATGGTTCAATTTCTGGGACGATGTTATTGTTGAAGGCGGAAAGGAAATTTGGGTTGATGCTCCACTCCACAGAATGCCTTTATTTATTAAAGAAGGTGCGATTATTCCCAAATATCCCATCCAGCAATATGTTGATGAATTGGAAATAAAAGAACTCATCCTGGAGGTGTATTATAAACATGGGCTGGAGGATTCTGTTTTATACGAAGATGCTCATGACGGGTATGATTATAAAAAAGGCCGCTTCAGTTTGCGAAGCTTTAAATTGATTGGGAAATTACAGGAATTAAGCATTCTGCAGCATAAGGATGGGAAATATTCCGCTTCCTATGAAACTATAAAGTTGCGTTTTCACGGGTTGCCATTTGAAATTCGAAAGGTACAGGTGGAAAATGAGGAGGTATCCCTGGAAATTTTACAATTTAATTTGAAAGAAAACAGTATTATTATCAATAAGGATTTTAACGCCTTACAAGTGATGTGACAACCCGATAATAGGTTTTGTTTTTTATTACAAATTGCCCAGGATCTCCATCGTGGGCAATTTTCTTTTTACATCAATTTGAAAAGAGGTATTTAACCTCTTTTAATCCAAAATTCATGATAATAGGGCTAAAATTCCTGTTTTTCTATGGTAAAATCCTTCTTTGAGATTATGAGATTATGAATTATAAACGCCTTAAAATATTATATTGTCATTTTATTTGAATTTAAATATTTTTAACTTATTTATCTCATTTTTATATGCGCTTCTCGCGTTTTTTACTCTCTATTTGGATATATTTGCGACAATAATTTAAGGACAAAGGACATGAAAATAAAACAACAGGGACTCTATTCTCCGGAATTTGAGCATGATAATTGTGGGGCAGGATTTATATGTAATTTAAAAGGAAAACGTACCAACGATATAATCCATAAAGCCCTTGATATTCTAATTCGTTTAGAACATCGAGGTGCGGTGAGTGCAGATGGAAAAACAGGGGATGGCGCCGGGATCCTGATAGAAATTCCGCACGCATTTTTCAAAAAAGCATGCGAATTTGAACTTCCAGATTTTAAATCCTACGCGGTAGGCATGGTTTTCCTGCCAAAAGCTTCAAACCAGCTTAAAATTTGCAAAGAAATTTTTGAAGAGGAAATAAAAAAACAAGGGTTGGCAGTGCTTGGCTGGAGGAAGGTACCAGTAGATAATTCCTGTTTGGGACGTATCGCCGCAAAATCTGAGCCAATTTCCGAGCAAATCTTCATCGGAAAAACGGAAATGCTTTCAGAAGAAATTTTTAATGCGAGACTTTTTGCAGCAAGAAAAATAACAGAACATCGCATTGAAAAATCAGGTTTTTCTCAGGCCGATCATTTCTATGTGCCAAGCTTGTCCACTACTACTATAATTTACAAAGGGCTTTTAATGCCCCAGGATATTAACAGGTATTATCTCGATCTAAATCAACCGGAGGTAGTTACAAAACTGGCATTGGTACACCAGCGATTTTCAACCAATACCTTTCCGTCCTGGGAGTTGGCCCAACCCTTTAGATATATGTGCCACAATGGCGAAATCAATACCTTGCGCGGAAACCTAAGCCGGATGAGAGCCCGGGAGGAGCTGTTTAAGAGTGAGATTTTTGGAGACTATTTTAAAGAAATTCTCCCAATTGTAAGTGAAGGGAAATCAGATTCTGCCTCTATGGATATGGTCCTGGAATCCCTGCTGCACACAGGAAGATCCCTTCCCGAGGCCATGATGATGATGGTACCGGAGGCCTGGGAGAAAAACCCAGCTATGCCCGATGAGAAAAAGGCCTTTTACGAGTATAATGCCTGTATTATGGAGCCCTGGGACGGCCCGGCTTCAATTCCTTTTACAGATGGAAATTATATTGGGGCTCTTTTGGACAGAAATGGACTGCGCCCTTCAAGGTATACAGTTACCAAGGATGGCTATGTAATTATGTCTTCAGAAACGGGGGTTATAGATATAAGGCCTGAGAATGTGGCACTTCACGGACGCTTGGAACCCGGAAAAATGTTTCTTGTTGATATGAATGAAGGCCGGATCATAGGGGATGAAGAATTAAAGAAAAGCATCGTTTCCAAATTACCTTTTCGGAAATGGCTGGAGCTGAACCTGCTTCCCCTGGCCGAGGTTCCCTATACAGGGAACAAAACTCCGGTGGAAAAAATCAATTTTATCACCAGGCAAAAATTATTTGGTTATACCCAGGAAGACATCGATACAATTATCACCCCTATGGCCTCGCAAGGAAAAGAAGCCATTGGTTCTATGGGTTCTGATTCTCCCCTGGCAGTGCTTTCAGACCGCCCGCAATTGCTCTTTAATTATTTCAAACAATCCTTTGCACAGGTCACCAATCCCCCGCTTGACGGGATCAGGGAAGAAATTGTTACCGATATCAGCCTGAGCCTCGGGGAAGACCTCAATATTTTTGATATAATACCCGAGCAATGTAAAAAACTTCGGATTCAAAACCCTGTGATCTCCAACGATGATCTGGACAAAATAAAATACATAGACTACCCCGGTTTTAAAACGAAATCCATATCTATTTTATATGAAGCCGAAAAGGGCCTGAACGGATTAGAATCCCGTTTAGATGAAATCATTGGCGAAATTACAGTTGCAGTAGACAATGGCTGTAACATAATAATCCTTTCAGATAGAAATGTGAATCCCAAACTGGCGCCAATACCATCCTTATTGGCTTGTTCCTTTGTACACCGCATGGCAAAAAATCACAATCGAAGATCTTCTTTTGGAATCGTGATAGAATCTGCAGAACCTCGTGAACCACATCATTTTGCATTGCTTTTTGGATACGGGGCAAGTGCCATCAATCCTTATATGGTCAATGAAATTATCAGAAAATTGGTCAAGAATAAGGAAATTGAGGTTGAGGATCCAGAGCGGGCAGTACAGAATTTCAATAAAGCCATAGGAAAAGGCATCTTAAAGATTATGAATAAGATTGGAATTTCTACTCTGAATTCCTATCGCGCAGCCCAGATATTTGAAATTCTGGGCCTTCACAAAAAGTTCGTAGATAAATATTTTGTCAATACCCCCACCCGAATTGAGGGGATCGGTTTATATGAAATAGAGAAGGAAATACAAAAGCGCTTTGAAAAGGCTTTTAATCCACCTAAGAGTACCACCGATCTGGATCTGGAAATTGGAGGGGATTACCGTTGGAGGCGAAACAGCGAAAGGCATATTTTTAATCCAGCCAGTATTGCCAAGCTTCAACAAGCCGTTAAGCAAAACAACCCTAAAAGCTATGAGGAATATTCAAAACTCATCAATGAACAAAGTGAAAATCTAATGACCTTAAGGGGAATGTTCAAATTTAAGGAACTCGACCCAATTCCCCTTGACGAGGTTGAACCCTGGACAGAGATCGTAAAACGCTTTAAAACCGGGGCGATGTCCCTGGGAGCAATTAGTAAGGAGGCTCACGAAACCCTTGCAATTGCCATGAACAGGATGAATGCAAAAAGCAATTCAGGAGAAGGTGGGGAAGATCCGCAGCGGTTTAATAAGGATATGGATGGAAATTGGAGGAATAGCGCAATCAAACAGGTTGCCTCAGGAAGATTTGGGGTTTCAATAAATTATTTGAGCAGCGCCACCGAAATTCAGATCAAAATGGCGCAGGGCGCAAAACCCGGGGAAGGCGGCCAACTTCCGGGACCAAAGGTATCCCCCTATATTGCCAAGACACGAAATTCCACCCCTTATGTCGGTCTTATTTCCCCTCCCCCACACCATGATATTTATTCCATTGAAGATCTGGCACAGCTCATTTTCGATTTAAAAAATGCCAACAGGGAAGCCCGGATCAATGTGAAACTGGTTTCAAAGGTAGGTATAGGAACCATTGCTGCAGGTGTTGCAAAAGCAAAGGCGGATGTGGTGCTCGTTTCCGGATATGATGGGGGAACAGGCGCCTCCCCGTTAACATCCTTAAAGCATGCAGGATTGCCATGGGAACTTGGCCTTGCCGAGACCCAGCAAACTTTACTGCTAAATAACCTGAGGAGCCGGATCATTGTGGAATGTGACGGACAGCTAAAAACCGGACGTGATGTCGCTGTAGCTTGCCTCCTGGGTGCTGAGGAATTCGGTTTTGCAACCGCCCCTCTGGTAGCCACGGGTTGTATTATGATGCGGGCCTGCCATCTAAACACCTGCCCGGTTGGTATTGCAACCCAGGACCCCGAACTGAGAAAGAATTTTAAGGGTACCCCGGAAGATGTGATTAATTTCATGTATTTCGTGGCCCAGGAATTAAGGCAAATCATGGCCGATCTGGGTTTTAGGAAATTGAATGAAATGGTGGGCCAAAGCCAAAAACTGGAAATGAATAAAGCCATTGAACATTATAAGGCACAAGGAATAGATCTTTCCAATATTTTATACAAGCCAAAAATTAAAAGAGACAGGCCCCTCCACAATACCCAGAAACAAGATCACTGCCTGGAGAAAGTGTTAGATTTTAAAATATTGAAGAAAGCGCATCCGGCCATTTACAGGAAAGAAAAAATGTGCCTGGATTTCCCTATCAATAATATGGACAGGACCACAGGGGCAATTATCAGTAACGAAATTACAAAGATCCACGGAGAAAAAGGATTGCCTGAAAATACATTGATCTTAAATTTCAGCGGATCTGCAGGTCAAAGTTTTGGGGCTTTTTCCACTAAGGGACTCACCCTGAATGTAGAGGGTAATACCAACGATTATTTCGGAAAAGGCCTTTCCGGCGCGACACTAAGCGTTAGGGTTCCCAAATTGGCAACCTTCAAATCCCACGAAAATATCATCATCGGCAATGTAGCATTATACGGCGCTATTAACGGGGAAGCCTATATAAACGGAATAGGCGGGGAACGTTTTTGTGTTCGCAACTCCGGGGCTAAAGCTGTAATTGAAGGAATTGGTGACCACGGATGTGAATATATGACCGGTGGGGTCGCGGTAATCCTTGGAAAAACAGGCAGAAATTTTGCGGCAGGCATGAGCGGGGGAATTGCGTATCTCTACAATCCTGACAACAAAGTTGATATGAATAATTTCAATATGGAATTGATCAAACTGGAAGAACCCTCTTTAGAAGACCAGGACGAATTTAAGGAACTTATAGAAAAACACTATCAATATACTGAAAGTAAGCTCGCAAGGGAAATTCTCGATAATTGGAAAGAAAGCTCAAGCAAGTTTATAAAGGTAATGCCAATGGAATATAAAAAGGCCTTACAAAAACTGAAAGATGAAAAAATGATACAGGAAAAAACAGCACTCAAAACAGCATAAGGATGGGAAAGTTAAGAGGATTTTTAGAATATGATAGAGCGCAGGAGGAACCCGAAGCTGTTGCAATACGAGTTGAAAATTACAAGGAATTTTCAAAAAAACTGCCTGATGAGGAATTAAAGAAACAAGGGGGACGATGCATGGATTGTGGGATACCCTTTTGCCATAGTGGTTGTCCGGTGGGAAATTTAATTCCCGATTTTAATCATGCGATTTACAAAAATGATTGGAAGAGGGCATTGAAGATCCTTCATTCGACAAATAACTTCCCCGAATTTACAGGAAGGTTATGTCCGGCTCCCTGTGAATCGGCTTGTGTGTTAGGAATAATTGAACCCCCGGTAGCCATTGAAATGATTGAAAAATACATTGTGGAAAAAGGTTTTGCAGAAGGCTGGATCAAACCAATTCCTCCGGAACACCGCAGCGGAAAAACCATTGCCGTGGTAGGTTCCGGCCCGGCAGGACTTGCGGCGGCCCAACAGCTCAATCGAGCCGGGCACCTGGTTACTGTTTTTGAAAGAGACAAAAAAGCAGGAGGATTACTTCGATATGGAATCCCCGATTTTAAACTTGAAAAACACATTATAGATCGCCGATTGGAAGTGATGGCAAATGAAGGAATTATATTCAAGACCAATACCCATGTCGGGGTGGATTACACTATCGAAAAACTTCAGGAATTTGATGCAATTGTACTTTGCGGCGGAGCTACTGAAAAAAGACCCTTGCCCATTCCCGGTGCAGATGCAACAGGAATAGTACAGGCAATGGATTTCCTTAAGAACAATAACGAGGTAGTCGACGGTCTGGTAGAACTTTCGGAAGAATTATCTGCCAACAACAAAAATGTAATCGTAATTGGAGGTGGGGATACAGGTTCTGATTGTGTCGGCACCTCAAACAGGCACGGAGCGAGCTCTGTCACCAATTTTGAAATTATGCCTATGCCCTTCTCTGGAAGAACAAAAGAAAATCCATGGCCATTCTGGCCTTTTAACCTAAAAACAACCTCTTCACACAAAGAAGGTGTAAACAGAAATTGGAGTATCTCTACCAAAGAATTTGTAAAAGATGATCAAGGCAAGCTTAAGGCACTTAAAACGGTGACTATCGAGTGGGTTAAAGGCGAACCAGGCCAACGTCCCCAACTTAAGGAAGTTCCCGGCTCTGAAAAAGAATGGCCCTGCGAACTTGTTTTATTGGCTTTGGGTTTTACCGGACCCGAGAAATCCCTAGCCCAGGAATTAGGTTTGGAATTTGATGTAAGGACCAATATTAAAGCAGATAAAACCTATCAAACAAATGTTCCAAATATTTTTACCGCCGGGGACATGCACAGGGGCCAATCTCTAATAGTTTGGGCTATTTCGGAAGGCCGGGAGGCAGCCAGGCATGTGGATATATTTTTAACTGGCCATTCAGATCTGCCCACCAAAGGAGAGGGAGATCTTCCCACGGCATAGGTTTGCCTGTAATCCACTCTTATGATTTGCACAAAGGGTTTAGCATAGTCTGCTAAACCCTTTTTCCTTTCCAATATTTCCTTTTGCTATGAGATTCGTTTTCTGAACCGCTATACATTTGTTTTTCATGACAGGGGTAATCCCAGGAAACAACTATTGCCCCTGAAGCAGTTTTTTTTTGTTTTAAAACCCCCGGAAGACTGGTCCTCTCCGGGTTAAACTCCTTATCGCTATCTGCCAAATGACATGCCTGGGTCCAGAGATCCTTAATGTCAATTTCCTTGGAATACCTGAAATCTATGGGTCCCATCAATTCAAAACACAGCCAGCGCACGGAACCGGTTTCATCATTCAAAAAGGAGGACATATTGGTAGATCCCATAAAAG
>JBGSWA010000289.1:0-1588 GCA_041752645.1 Gillisia sp.
ACAGGGGTTTCTTAGTGGAAATACTATAATTTCATTTGAGAGTTTTCAGTTTTTCATTTAGATCGCCATAATCCTTATAGGAATCGCGCTGATCCCTGCAATTGGCAAAAAGGTTTAACAGTTCGCTGGTTGCTTTTTCTCCAGCCGGGTCGTTATCCAGGAACAGCTGTACCTCGGGGTACTCGGGAATAAGTTTTTTAATGCGGTTTATAAACGAAAGCGAATTGAGCACGATGCAATCGGAAGACTTCACCAGGTCCTCCTCCAAGGTAGCCAGGGAAAGAAAATCAAACATTCCCTCCGTGATGAGCAGTCTCTCGGAAGACCTTTTTAATAATGTATAGCTTTTAGGAGAGGTAGAAATTTTAATGTATTTGTTCCGGAGCTCCCATCCCCCATTGCTGTTTTGAAGGCCCAGGGCGAAGTATTCCTTGCCGTTCAGGCCAAACCAGACCTCCTGACAGTACTCTTTGGCAAGGGGCAGCGCAATACAGCGTTCCCGCAGATAAGTGCGCAGTGCGGGGTGGCTGATGGGGTTTGTCCTCAAAACCTCGAGCTTCCTCTCCGGCCTGGCTAAAAGGGGTGGCTGACGAAAAACAAAGAAATCATTATTTTCTGATAACAAATCAAGGGCTTCACTCAGCCTGCAATGGTTCATCTCCATTACCAGGTCTATCACATTCCCTCCCTTTCCCAGTCCGAAATCATACCACCTGTTCTTCTTTAGAGAAACATTGAAAGAAGCCCGGGATTCTGAGCGCAGGGGACTCAGAAACCAGGCTTCTTTCTCCGATTCCCTGGTGGGCAGGTGGCCGGACCTTGCAAGGGTTTTTACGATGCAGATCGCCCGGGCACGCTCACAGCTCAATGGTTCTTTTTTCATCCCTAAATTATTTAAAAATCCCTAAACATCCTACCATCTCTCCCAAGCCCAGCATTGGCGGGGATTGAGTCTTGTGGTAGCCTTTGTTTTATCCTACCCCAACGAGGTAAGCTGAATACCCTTTGGGTAGGATATTATCTAAAGGTCTTACCACAACTAAAGTTCCTGACTGCAAGGCTTGATTGCTTTTGGGGTAGGATGGTAGCATCTTTTTAATTTTTTCTTTGGGTAGTTATTTTATTTCCCAGGGGGAGGTTTTAAATCGCTTTTTTGCCAAATACCCATACACCCTCCTTCTTGGATCCTTCACCTTTAAAAATCCGAAACCCGAGAGTGCCCTTCCTATATTCACCTGGCTTAGTCGTAGGTTCAGGCAGGAAAGCGCAAGCAGAATATCCGATGCGGTTACAAAATCAACGGGATCCTCAGATCGTTCAAAATATTTTACCAGAATTTCCTGCTCGGTAGTCAATTTTGCATATCGCTTATTTCGTTCCTCGTTCTCATTCATATCTTTAACGCTAAGCTCCGGGTTAAACTCCTTATCGCTATATGCCAAATGATATGCCTGGGTCCAGAGATCCTTAATGTCAATTTCCTTGGAATACCTGAAATCTATGGGTCCCATCAATTCAAAACACAGCCAGCGCACGGAACCGGTTTCATCATTCAAAAAGGAGGACATATTGGTAGATCCCATAAAAG
>JBGSWA010000290.1:0-6931 GCA_041752645.1 Gillisia sp.
AAGAGTAAGGGATTTTTCATTTGAATAAAAATCCCCTTCTTTCATGGTTGAAACATGGGTTTTTGAATTCGGATCCCAGGCTCCCATGGAATGAGGGTTTTCCTTGGCATAATTTTTAACTGCCTTCGGGGCACGTCTATCAGAATTTCCTTCTCTTATCACCGGGTTTACCGCGCTCCCTTTTACCTTATCGTATTTATGCTTTATTTGTTTTTCCCTGTCATCTTTCGGCTCGGTCGGGTAATCGGGCAGCTTGAATCCCTTAGATTGTAACTCCTTAATTGCAGCTTCCAATTGGGGTTCGGATGCACTTATGTTGGGCAACTTGATGATATTGGCCTCTGGGGTATGTACCAAATCAGCCAATTCCTTCAAAGCATCTGGCACCCTTTGATCTGCAGACAAGAGTTCCGGGAAACTCACCAGGATCCGTGAAGCCAAGGAAATGTCTTTAGGCTCGATTTCTATATTGGAGGTTTCCGTAAAGGTCCTTAGAATTGGCAGGAAAGAATGAGTGGCCAGCATTGGGGCTTCATCGGTTTTGGTGTAAACAATTTTAAATTTTTGTGACATACTAAAAAATTTATTTTTCGCATTATTTTTTGAATGCAATTTGAATTAAATTCTATTGATAAATAACGTGCAATTATTAAAACAGTTTTGAATAAGTATTAAAATGTTTAAAAAAATACACTTAGTTTGCGAAGATACCATTTTTAGTGATTTTTTAATGCTTTGAAAGCCAGTAAAATTAATGATAATTGAAGTGGTATACTTAGGGGATCATGGCAAAACCTGGTGTATCTTGAATTGGCTCCCCTGGGATAAGCCTTTGCCGCTGGATCCTTAAAGAGTAGAAATAAGTCAATTTCCCATAACTTAACACGGGGGATTTCCCCCTAAAAATCAAACCCGCCGAATGTATTCGAAAACGATTTACAATAAAAAAAAGACCGGTCTTAGAATTGTAAGACCGGTGTGAGAAAAAGAACTCAGGAAAGATATATGGAGGGATTATTCGGTAACTGCACGAAATGCATTTACACGTCCGTTACCAAAATAGACGCTTTGTCCGTTTCCGTCAATTTTATCGGCGGTATTGCTCAGCTGTTGAGCTACCGATTGAGGGTCCATTTGTCCTCCATTTTTTGCTATTATAAGAGCTGCAACTCCTGAAACATGAGGGGCGGCCATACTTGTACCAGCGCTCCAAAAGAAAGAGTTAAGGTTTCCGGCACTTAAAATCATATCATATGGAGTGGATACATCAAAATCTCCTCCGGGGGCTGCGATATCTATCAGGGATTTTCCATAGGTGGTATAACTCGCAGGGACGTCGTAATAGGTATATGCGGAAAGTCGGTTATATCCCTCAGGAGCGGTTGCGGAAACTGTGACTACATTGTTCAAACCTCCAGGCAACTTAATAAAGGATGTATTCCCGTCATAATTAGTATAATCATTTCCGGCGGACGCAATAATTGTTGTGCCTTTTTTAAATGCATAATCAATTGCCCTTTGTTGTGCGATGATTATTTCCTGGATATATTTAGCGGGGATTTTAAAAGAATTTCCGTCTGCATCGATAAGGGTGCCATTCTTATTCAAGGTTGCACCTAGGCTCATATTGATAACATCTGCACCGTTATTGGCCGCATAAACTATCCCCGCATTGATGGAGCTAAAAGGGCCACTTCCGGTAAATTCAGATAAAACCTTTACTGCGATGATCTCTGCTTCAGGAGCAACGCCTATTACCCCATAATCCGTATCAGCAGCAGCAATTGTTCCCGCTACATGGGTACCATGGTTAAATTCTGTGGCAGGATCTAAAAACCAGGTTTCACCTGCAATAAAAGATTTAGAAAGAGAGGTATTGACATTTGGAGCTAAATCTGTGTGATGCGGATCTATGCCCGAATCTAAAACAAACACGCTTGCACCCTTTCCAGTAAATCCAAGTTCCCAAGCCTCAGGAGCCTGAATTGCTGCCATTCCCCATAAACGATCCTGATCAAAAAAGAATTCCCCGTCACCTAAATTAGCCTCTTCTCCCACATCAGAGGGAATCCATTTTATTTCGTAATCAGGGATCACTGAAAGTATCGCTTTATTCTTCAAGGTGTTTTGGATGAAATTCGCATCCTTGGAGCTTACCACTGAAATTCCAATTTCGGGAATGCTGCTCAAAATTTCCCCTCCCCCGGTTTTTAAATCGTTTTCCACACTCTTGGTCATTTCAATGTCTGCGGAAATAACCATGTAATTTTTAAATGGAGCTTCTTCCAATTGCATGGAATCTGTGTCCGTTGTTTCACTCACTTGCTCTTTCTCACAGGAAATTACAACCAATCCAAGGGAGCAAATAGACAATGCCAGTTTAGCTAGGTAAAATTTTCTTTTCATATTTTTATAATTTTAATTAAATTAGATATGGAATATACACTTTTATTTTACTATCAATGAGAATAGCTTTGAAATTTAGTAAAATTCTTTGAAAGAAATCTCTTACTCGGTGATTCTATTGATTTAAAGTGAATTCGGGTATTTGGATTCAATTGTTCCGGGCCGTAAAATATAAAGATATATAAATCAGGTTGTATCTGCTGAAAGATCCCAACGGATGCCTTGTATTAAACTCAGGGTGGGGTTTATAAAACAAAAAAGCCATGTCAAAACACATTGTATCTTGATATGGCTTCTAACGAAATAACGCTTTGCCGCTGGATCTGGAAAGATCGGAAATAAGTCAATTTTCATAACCTACCGCGAGCGATATTTCACTTGATATAAATTGTTCACAAACGCGCCCAAATTATATCAAAAACGTTTTTATCTTTTTCGCTGTCTTATTTTACAAAAACACCTAATAGGAGATAAAAACAGGTGCAAAGAACTTTTTATAAAACACTTAAAATACTAGAAATTTTGGGGTCATTCTATTTAAATTTTAAATGCAATCTCAATATACAACAAAAATTTTTATTGAAAAAATATTTTAACTTTTGAATTTTAAATCTGGAATTATGTCTTTGGGAAGGTGAAGGAGGATGTATTGTTGCTTCTTTTGCTGGGAGGGGTATTTTAAAGAAAGAAGGGCATGAAAAAAGCCCCAATTTTGGGGCTTTTTAATTTTTTAAGAAGTAGGAAATTATCTTCTTTGCTCTTTAATACGGGCTTTTTTACCTGTAAGACCTCTAAAGTAATAAATACGGGCTCTTCTAACTTTACCGCGTTTGTTGATTTCAACTTTTTGAAGTGCTGGCATATTTATTGGAAAAATACGTTCAACACCTACAGTACCACTCATTTTTCTGATGGTAAAGGTTTTTGAGATTCCTGTTCCCTTAACCTGAATTACTACCCCTCTATAAAACTGGGTACGGGTTTTAGCCCCTTCCTTAATTTCATAATAAACAGTAATAGTATCCCCTGCTGAAAATTCAGGAAAATCTTTTTTGGTAACGAATTCGTCTTGTACGAATTTAATTAACGATTCCATAAGCTATAGTTTAAAATATATGCCAAAGCAACATTCACGGTTTTCGCCAGAGGTTGATTTAGGGCTGCAAAATTATGAAATTTAATAGTATAAATACCATTAAAAATCAATTATTCATCTTTTAATAAATCGGGTCTTAATTTTTTGGTCCTTAAATAGGATTGATCCTCCCGCCAGTCTTCAATTTTGGGAAAATTTCCGGAGGTTAATACCTCGGGAACCCTCCATCCTTTGTATTCTGCAGGCCTTGTATACACAGGCGGGGCAAGTAAATCGTCCTGGAAAGAATCGGTCAGGGCAGAGGTCTCATCGCCGAGGACTCCCGGGATTAGCCTGATTATTGCATCACAAACTACGGCTGCCGCAAGTTCGCCTCCTGAAAGCACATAATCTCCAATGGAAATTTCCCTGGTTATAAAATGATCCCGGACCCTTTGATCCACCCCTTTATAATGACCACAAAGAATAAGTATATTTTCTTTTAAGGATAAGGTGTTGACCATTTTCTGATTTAGGCGTTCTCCATCAGGAGACATATAAATAATTTCATCGTATTCCCGTTCAGATTTGAGGTGGGTGATGCATTTGTCAATAGGTTCGATCATCATGACCATTCCGGCACCTCCGCCAAATTGATAGTCATCTATATGTCTGTAGTTATCGGTCACGTAATCCCGGAGATTGTGCAGATGGATTTCAACCAGGCCTTTATCAATGGCGCGCTTTAAAATGGAAACCTCAAAGGGACTGGTTAAAATATCAGGGACTACGGTAATAATATCAATTCGCATTTTAATAAAAATTTACTTTTGCAAAGATGGGGAATATCTTTGCCATAATTTCATCGGAGAGGGCACTTCTATTTGTCGCTGGCCCTGTTTCTCTCGTCCTGCAGGAGTCTGCCCAGGCGTTGTTCTTTTTCCAAAGCTTTTGCGCGGTAATCTTCAAATTCCTTTTCCGTTAGAATAAGGTTCTTTTTTGCTTCAGAGGTTTGTATATTTCCTTTATTGAATCGATATATAAAAAAGAGCAGGGCGAGGATCAGAGCTGCGACAATTCCCCACATAAGTGCCATATAACTGCCTTTGCTAAAAGGAATTCCAAGGAAGGTGATGGCGTCTTTTTCAGCGGTAACCGCAGCCAGGTTTTGTCTGGTGGTTTCTAAATTGGCCTTTAATTCTGAAATTTCATCTTTTTGTTGATCAATTGTATTTTGTTGGGTGGTAATTTCATTTCTCAGGAATGCAATAAACTCGATGGTGTTTTTCTTTAAAGAAACCAGATCGTTATAATCTACCACTTTATAACCCTGGTAATCGTTGGATTTTTCTATTAAAGTTGTAAATCCATCCAGAATTGGGGTTTCACTGCTGTTGAAATCCTGAGCGTTCATCTGGGTAGCATAGGACAAGAATAAAAAGATGAGAAGTAATGCTTTGTTCATTTGGGGTTTATTTCAGTTATATAAAAATTAAAACGTATAGGTAAAAAACTTATTGTCAAAATTGTTTCTTAATGCAATTTATTTTTTAAATGCATCAATTGCAACAAATATTTAAAATTAATAATTTCAACAGGTATGAAAAAAGGATTTTAAAATTTCCCCAAAAGGCAGCACCTACCTTAAAGGTCGGGTTGTTGGATTTATGACGGAGGATAGCATCAGGATTGTCTTACCTCCAGATATAGGTTTGTTCTTCCCCATTTTGGTTTAGAAAGGTAACGCTTATGGGTTGGGAAGGATCCCGTAAATTAAAAATCTTTTTTACATCCGATATATTGGAAACCTTTTTCCCGTCAATCTTTGAAATCAGGACTCCCAACAAGGCCTGGTATTGTTCTTCCGCTTTGATAGTCCCGACAATTTTAACTCCATTCCTGGTTTTAAATTCCTTGAGATCACTCTCAGAGGCATTGGTGATCTCCAGGCCAAGTGGTTCAATCAGGAAGGTTTCGTATTTTGTCAGTTTCACCTCTACCTGGCGCTTATTTCCTTTTCTCAAGAGACTAACAACTACGGTTTCGCCAGGTCTTTTTGAATTGATGTAGCCCGTTAGATCAGACATTTTCCTGATCTCTATATTGTCAATTTGTCTTATTACATCGCCGGTTTGAATTCCAGCCTTTGCCGCCCCACTTTCAGAATCTACTACCGCGACATAGACTCCCTGGCTTGTACTGATGTCAAATTGTTTTGCAATTTCCGGATTCATATCACTTCCGCGAATCCCTAAAATGCCCTGCTGCACATCGCCATATTCCAGGATATCTTCCACGATTTTACGGGCGTTGTTGGAGGGAATGGCAAAACTATAGCCTATATAACTTCCCGTTTGGGAGGAGATGGCCGAGTTGATACCTATTAACTCCCCGTTTATATTTACCAGTGCACCCCCGCTGTTTCCCGGATTTATGGCAGCATCGGTCTGAATAAAGGATTGTGGGGAACCATCGTTTAAATTGATATCGCGAGCCTTGGCACTTACAATTCCAGCGGTGACCGTAGAAGTTAAATTAAAAGGGTTTCCAACTGCCAATACCCATTCCCCGAGTTTGATGTTATTTGAATTGCCAAAGACAAGGAAATCCAGGTCCCTGGCATCTATTTTAAGCAGGGCGATGTCTGCCTTGGGAGCGGTGCCAATAACCTCCGCTTTGTAATTTTTATTGTTGTTTAAAGTAACCTGAATTTCACTTGCCCCGCTGATCACGTGATTGTTTGTTATAATATAGCCATCCGGAGAAATAATGACCCCGGAACCCACCCCTCGTAAAATTTTTCCGCTATTCTGGCCATGAAAATAATATTCCAAAATACTTTTTGGATTATTAAATATGGCCATATTCTTAACGTTTACGACCGCATGTACGGTTTTCTGAGCAGCCTCGGTAAAATCGGCATTGGTTCCGTATAAACTGGAATCATAAGACACCGGTAAAATCCCGGATTTGGTTTCAACAGCAGGTTTATCCTGAAAGAATGGCTGGTTTTCTTCAATAAATAATTTATAGGATCCTAAAGTGAGAATTCCTCCCAGGATTGAAACTACTAATAAAGTGGCAAAATTTTTCATGTTTTTTCGAAGATGTTATTCTAAAATTAAAGTTTTCAAATTCCCTCTGCTAATCTTTAACGGGCTATTAACAGTGTAGAAATATATCATATTGTTGTACCTTTGGCGCGTCGAAATAAAGCTATGAAACTCAATTTTTATAAATACCACGGGACAGGAAACGATTTTATAATGGTTGATAATCGTTTGGAATCTTTCCCCAAAAATGATACCAATCTCATCCATCAATTATGCCATCGCCGGTTTGGAATTGGTGCCGATGGCCTTATTTTATTGGAGCAGCCGGTAAATCCTCAGGAGGATTTTAAGATGGTATATTATAATTCCGATGGAAATCAAAGCAGTATGTGTGGCA
>JBGSWA010000291.1:0-10658 GCA_041752645.1 Gillisia sp.
CATGGTTGTGATTGTGCCCCTACATTGGGAAGAGTGGCGCATTTCCAAGCCTTAATGCAGATGCTGTAAAGGAGGGTAAGGAAAAGGGTTTCCGATAAGGCAGGGGCTTCTCTATCTGTTTGCCAACAAATCTGACAAAGAGAATTTTTTTATGCAGCTGTGGAGGCTGCTGAGGCCCAAACTGGGCTAATGGGTATAGGCGGTGGGGAATATGACAGTTTATAGCAGAAACAAAACCTGTTAAGAAAAATTGAAGCCAAATCCCTGGGTTCCAAGTTAGAATTGTTTAGTATTCAGTAATAAACGGAGGGATCCGGTGATAAATTCCAAGACCAACTTTGATGATGCAACCTGATAATAAAACAGGTAATGATATTGCTGCCTCGCGCGAGAAAACCCCAAGTAAGAACAGGACCAGGAACAAAAATATTGCTTAGGCTATTTTTGTAATGTTCAAAAATTCCGGACAAGCAGAGCGAAATGCTGAACATCCCAGAATTTATCCGAACTAATAAAATTAAGGGGTGGGTTTTGTCTTTTCTGAAGTTCGGAAACATCCTTAAAGAGCAGGGAATGAATCCCATTATTCAGAAGGTTGAAAAAGATTCCATTTTCCCTGCCGTATTTTTATTTTGTTTTAAGAACAAGGTTCTTTATCCTTAAAAAGGCTACCATATATCAACATAGAATGCCGCGGAAATACACCTGCGTATTTTATTTTCGATTTCAAAGGGAGTGTTTTTTTTTATTTATATGCCCTTGCCAGGGGGCAAGATAAAAAAACTTATTTTAGTCCATAATCCGCAATAAAACTCATAAATTAGATCTCACAAATGTATATGTCGCCCTGAGATGGTTCAAAAGTGAATTAAGTCCAATTATGGAGATTCGTGATTCATTTTAATTTTCGGATAATCAGGAGGATGTTAGCCCGATAGAATCACAGAAAGATGATAAAAAAAGTTGTTAAGTAACCTGTGTTACTCAAACAAATAAATAGAGTCTTAATTTTGATCAGGAAATTATCTTACTACTATGGATACAGAAATTCTCGCCAGAATCCAGTTCGCTTTTACCATTGCTTTTCATTATATCTATCCACCTCTGAGCATAGGCTTAGGGTTAATAATGGTAATAATGGAAAGCCTTTGGATACGTACTAGAAATGAAAAATACCACATACTCGCCAAGTTCTGGACCAAGATTTTCGCCTTGACCTTTGGCATTGGGGTGGTTACTGGGATTGTGATGGAATTTGAATTTGGCACCAATTGGGCTACCTATTCCAGATATGTGGGAGATATCTTCGGAAGTGCCTTAGCTGCAGAAGGTATTTTTGCCTTTGCACTGGAGAGTGGATTTCTGGGAATTTTGCTTTTTGGGTGGAATCGTGTACAACCATGGGTTCACCTGGTTGCAACAATCGGAGTGTTTTTAGGCTCTATGTTTTCTGCCGTTTGGATTGTGGTAGCAAATAGTTGGCAACAGACCCCTTCCGGATATCACATCGTGGGAGAAGGCATGAATGCCCGTGCTGAAATTACAGACTTTTGGGCTATGGTATTTAATCCATCCAGTATAGATAGACTAACCCATACCTGGTTTGCTGCCTTTTTGGCCGGTGCATTTTTAGTGCTAAGCGTTCACGCTTATTACCTGATCAAAGGGCGTTATGTTAAAATCTCTAAAATGGCCTTCAAGATAGCACTGCCGGTAGCTGCAATTTTTTCATTGGCACAGTTGGTTACAGGCCACAGTTCTGCAAATGTAGTAGCAGAATATCAGCCTGCAAAACTCGCAGCTCTGGAAGGGCATTATAAAGAGAGCGCCCCGGCGGATCTTTATCTATTTGGGTGGGTGGATGATCAAACCCAGGAGGTGACTGGTCTCAACATCCCAGGGGGTCTTTCTTTTCTTATTAATCAGGATTTTGATACCCCAGTGACTGGACTAAATGCATTTCCAAAAGAAGATAGACCTGGGCAGGTCAATGCGGTATTCCAGTTTTATCATATCATGATTGCCATAGGTATGTTTTTTATTGGCCTTACCTTATATGCCAGTTTTCTATGGTGGAGAGGCCAGCTCTTTGAAAAGAAATGGTTGCTGAAAATATTTGTTTTTTCGGTAATACTCGCGCAAATGGGAAATCAATTCGGGTGGTTTACTGCTGAAATGGGACGTCAACCCTGGGTAGTATATGGTCATCTGCGAACTTCGGAAGCCTTTTCCAGGGCGGTTACTGCAAATCAAATTATCTTCTCGCTTATAATGTTTATGTTGATTTACGCACTCCTGCTTTTTCTTTTTTTGTATCTCCTGAACAAAAAGATCAAGAATGGCCCATATGAGGAAGATAAAAATGATTTGGAAGGACGAAGTTTGACCAAAGAGATTGCAAATGAAGTGACAAAAACGATAAACTCATAGTTATGGAAACATTATTCGGGATAGATTATCCAAGCCTTTGGTTTTTAGTTGTAGGGGGACTGTTTTCCGGATATGCGATCCTCGATGGGTTCGATTTTGGTGCAGGGGCCTGGCATTTGTTTCTCAATAAGGAATTGAGCCGCCGTATCGCTCTCAATGCGGTAGGTCCGGTTTGGGATGGCAACGAAGTATGGTTGGTCATAGGCGGGGGCGCATTGTTCGCAGGCTTTCCGGTAATGTACGCAACCTTCTTTTCAGGACTGTATATTCCCTTTATGCTGTTCTTAATGTTTATCATCTTTAGGGGAGTTGCAATTGAGTTCCGCAGCAAGGAAAAAATGCTTTGGTGGCGTAAGATGTGGGACATTGCCTATAGTGTGAGCAGTATAATGTTGGCGTTTCTCCTGGGGGTTGTTTTGGGAAATGTGCTGCAGGGGATACCCATTGATGCAGATCTGGAATATGACGGCAGCCCTTTTTTAGGTTTCCTGAATCCGTATGCGATCCTCACAGGATTTACAACCTTGTTTTTGTTTATGACCCACGGGGCCATTTACCTATTGCTCAAGACAGAAGGAAAGTTGTTTGATAAATTGGAAGGATTCCTTACAAAAGCAATTATATTATTCATCGTATTCTTTGTAATAACCTCAATATATACCTTGTTGAATATTGCGCACCTCTCAGACGATTTCAAAGCAGAGCCGGTTTTGTTTATCATTCCGGTATTGACATTTTTGAGTATCGCAAATATTCCAAGGTTGGCAAGCAAAAGACGCTTTAAATTTGCTTTTTTCTTTTCTGCATTGACAATTGCACTTATGATGGTTTTGGTTGCCATCGAATTATATCCCACGCTGTTATATTCAACAATAGATCCAGCTAACAGCATCACTATCTATAATGCCGCCTCCTCGGACAAATCCTTAGGGATTAGTTTGACAATGGTGGCCATCGGCACCCCCTTGGTATTGGGTTACACCTTCTTTGTTTATAAGACCTTTGCGGGGAAGGTACAATTGGATGATCATAGTTATTAGATTTTATATTTTGTTAGGTTCTCTTGCGCCTCGGTGGCAAACTGGGGATCCAGGCGACTCCCTTGTTTCAATTCAAACCAAAAGGCGGTAATCTTAGCACCGCATATCCTAATAAAAAGGATAATAATACTGTTTTTCTTCATTTGAATAATTAGTTTTGTTAAGTTCAATTCTCAATTCGGGATGACAAAAGGTTGATGGTTTAATGGGATTGAATTAATTTTTATAATGATTGATATGAAGAAGACAATAACAGCAATAGAAGCAAAATATGAAGCCCAGAAATTGGCTTTTGCTCCAATTTATTTTCAATGCATGGTTGCATTACGGGACCTTGGTATATTAGAATATATTTCTAAACATACTAAAGGGGTTCAAATTAAAGATATTTATACAGGTTTAAATTTATCAGAATATGGGGTAAGAGTGCTTTTGGAAGCCGCAAAAATTTCCGATGTGGTAGAATACATAGATGATGATACTGTTAAATTGAGTAAAATCGGTCACTTTATTTTAAAAGATGAACTAACCAGAGTTAACATGAATTTCGTCAATGATGTTTGTTATGATGGAGCGAGGTCATTAACTGAAAGTATTAGAAATGGAAAGCCGGAAGGGTTAAAAGTATTCGGATCCTGGGATACCGTATATGAAGGCTTAGCTGAATTACCTGAAAAGGTTAAAACCTCATGGTTTGAGTTTGATCACTATTATTCTGATGATGCATTTCCATTTGCATTAAAAATTGTAAATCAAACTCCTCCCAGGTATATTTTTGATATTGGTGGGAATACAGGGAAATGGGCATTTGCATATTGTGATTACGATCCTAATGTAAAGGTTAAGATACTCGATTTACCGGGCCAATTGGATGTTGCACGAAATAATGTTGAAGAAAAAGGCTTAACCGATAGAATAGACTTTCACCAGATTAATTTATTGGATAGCTTTCAAAAAATACCGCAGGGAGCTGATACGGTATGGATGAGTCAGTTCCTGGATTGTTTTTCAGACAAGGAAATTGTTCAAATTTTAAAGAATATATATCAGGCATCCAATAAGCATACTAATATATATATTATGGAGCCGTTTATTGACAACCAGGAATTTCCGGCTGCTCAGTATTGCCTTACAGGTACCTCCTTATACTTTACGACGATAGCTAATGGGAACAGCAAATTGTATAGTATAAAAGTGATGAGAAGACTTGTAGAGGAAGCGGGGTTGGAAGTGGTCCAGGAATTCCCATTAATAGGGAATAGTTACCACACGATCCTTAAATGTAGAAAGCGGGTTCGATAATCTGTTAAATGCTTTTTGAGATGGAAAGCTGTTCTACCTGGGAAAAAAAGACAACCCCAGTTTTAAAGTGTTCGAATTTGACCACTTTAACACAAAGGCAGGATTGCCTTCTTTTGTTTAAGTCTCTCAAAGGACAGCGGATAAAAGATGAGATATAACAACAAAAGAATGGCTAAAAAAGTAATTAAAATAATGGTTTCTTCTGCTGTTTATGGGTATTAAAACGAAATACAGCAAATCTGTACGGTAATCACACCCCGTGAATCCTGATATTGCTCATATTATTTTTCTTAATGTTCTTATTGATAAATTAGGAAGGGGAACAATTAGAGTTATTGATGAATGTAAAGACGCAGGGTTACGAGTTCCTGAGTGGAAGGAAACTTCAAGTGGAATTGTACTTACTTTTAATGGTCCTAAAGAGCTTCAGAAAAGAAAGAAAGAAATGATGCTGTAAATGATGCTGCAAGTGATGCTGTAATTAATCGGTTAATACAAGAAGTACTTCTTCTTTTAGCAGAAGAAGGAAAAGGATTAAAAGAACTAATGACTGCTTTTGAGGTAGCAAGAGCAACAATGCAAAGAGATATGGCATTATTAAAGGCTCATCAATTTGTAGTATATAATGGGTCTTCAAAAACAGGAGTTTATAGCTTAACTGATAAATTTAAAGAACATATAGATAAAATATAGAATGACAGATTCAACTATAATTTCAAAGGTATGGAACTTCGCAAATGTACTCCGTGATGATGGAGTTGGGTATGGCGATTACCTGGAACAATCACCTTGTTGTTCCTGTAAATGGCAGATGAATTAATTAAACCACCTTACAATAAAGGCCTGAATTTCCCAAAACTGAAAGATGCCGAAAATGCTATAAAGTAATGCTGGCTATCGTTTTATGTATAAGAATAGTGCGATTTTGTGTGGGAGGATTTTCCGCAGAAGAATCAGGCATAACAAAAATTTCTCTAACCTTGATTAAGCCTAAACTACTGTAATATTAGAAAAACATAAGGTTGTGGAAAAGATGTGGGGAAATAACCGCCTCTGAAAAATACAAAATAGTGAAAATCACTATTTCAACAGATTTTAAAGTGCCCAGGACGGGACTTGAACCCGCACGCCCTAAAGGACACATGGCCCTCAACCATGCCTGTCTGCCAATTCCAGCACCTGGGCAAAAAGCGCGATTGAAAATTGAGTCTTCAACTGGCTGCTTTAAAATAAATAATTTCAGCAGCTGCTAAAATTATAGAACTTTAGGAAACTTAACTCAGGATAGTCCGAATGCTTATCGGAATTCGTCCAAAAGAGATGCTAACTTAAAATTGTGATCTGGCTGGGGCTCGAACCCAGGACCCTCTCCTTAAAAGGGAGATGCTCTACCAACTGAGCTACCAAATCTTAGATTTTGAATGTTAAAGAACTTATGCTTTCATCTGGTTAGGGCTGTCTTCGAATTCGTTTCTCCCTAGGCTACTTTCCTCAGGATAAACTTCTCGCCCGAACGGGATTCTAATTTAAAATTGTGATCTGGCTGGGGCTCGAACCCAGGACCCTCTCCTTAAAAGGGAGATGCTCTACCAACTGAGCTACCAAATCTTATCCACATTATTTTCTGAACGCGGGTGCAAATATACTATCAATAATTTATTTTTCAAGAGGAAATTGATTTAAATTCGCATATATTTTAAAATGTATATCTAAAGCTCTCTTTCTCAGTATGAAATGGGCATAACTGGAGCGCGATATAAACACCGATGCTATGCTAATTTCATATAACCTTTGAAAAACAATTAAAAAACACCTATGAAAATATTTCTATCCGGCTATATGGGGTCCGGTAAATCCTTGATATCACATCATTTGTCAGAAAGATTACAAGTCCCTCTCGCAGATTTTGACGATCAGATCTCTTTAATTGAAAGGCAATCCATTTCTGAAATTTTTGAACGCAAAGGAGAACTTTATTTTAGGAAGTTGGAATCCCGGATATTGGAAGACGTTTTGAACGAACCGGAATCCCTA
This sequence comes from Gillisia sp., assembly GCA_041752645.1. GTDB lineage: Bacteria > Bacteroidota > Bacteroidia > Flavobacteriales > Flavobacteriaceae > Gillisia. Next base: position 6,807 of record JBGSWA010000291.1, read on the forward strand.
ATCGTTTCTCTTGGAGGTGGCACCCCTTGCTATGGAATTAACACAGAATTAATCAAAAGTTTCCCCGATGCCAGGATGGTGTATTTAAAAGCATCCGTAGAATTTCTTACCGAACGTTTATTTTTGGAAAAAGATACGCGCCCACTAATCAATCACCTTACAAGTAAGGACGATTTGGAAGATTTTATCAGGAAACATCTATTTGAGCGCGGTTATTATTATCACCAATCGGATATTATTGTCGATGTTGAAGACAAGGATCCGGAGACTATCGTCGCGGAAATTTTGAAAAAGCTAAAATAGCTCCACCTTATCTTTTCCCTCTTCAAATTGCACCTGAACTGTTTCGTTAAAGGAGGTAGAAAGGGAGATGCCCTTAAAATCAGCTTTAACGGGGTATTTTTTATGGCTTCTGTCTACCAATACGGCTGTTTTAAATTGTTTTAGCGGCACCTCTAAAAAATGCTTAATACCGTAAATTAGGGTGGCGCCGGAATTTAAGACATCATCTGCCAAAACAATTGATTTATTGGTGTAAGCAGAAGGGGGTAAGGAAGTTTTAACCTGGTTTAAAGGATTCTTTTTATCGACCTCAACATTACATAACTCAATTTTCAAATCGGAAATTTCCTCTAATACGGTTTTCAACCGCTGGGCGAATACAAACCCATTTTTTGAGATCCCGGCAAGGATAATCCCGGTTTCATCAATATTGCTCTCATAAATCTGGTAAGCAATTCGTTTGATTTTATGTTTGATCTGCTGGTTGTTCAGGATGGTTTTGGATATGGGCATGATTTTTAATTATTCTTAAATATAAAAAATAATTCATTTCCCTGTCTGGGAAGAATCGAATTCGTACAGGTTTCAAAGGTTTCTATGTCAAAATACGGACTAAAGTAGGTTAAATATTCCTTTTTGCTGCCTCCAAAGGGAGGCCCTTCCATGGAAAATTCGGAGTTGAAAAGCACACCTGCCAGTTTTCCATTTTTTTTAAGGAGTTGGTGCATTTTTTTAGAATAAAGACTTCTTTTTTGAACCGGGAGAGCACAAAAAAATGTCTGTTCCAGGATCAGGTCAAATGCACCTTCAAATTCAAAGAAATCTACTTGGATCAAATTTTCTTCCGGAAATCCGGGGATTCGCTTTTTTAAATTCCGGAGAGGTGTTGCAGCGATATCTAAAACACGTATATTTTTAAACCCATTTATATAAAGATATTCTGCCTCATAGGAATTCCCTGCTCCTGGAAGTAGAATATCGATTGATTTATCCTTGAGCTGGTCTATATATTGTTTCATGGGAGGGGAGATACTTCCGAGATCCCAGCCGGTTTTATTTTCCAGGTATTTTGCCGTCCAATACTCCTTATCCAGTTTCATTGCTTTTCTTCCTTATCAGATTTTTCACTATTTTCCGGATCTTCAACCCAGTCATCAATATCACGTCGATCCTTTTTTGTAGGTCTTCCGGCTCCTTTTTTTCGATAATACTCTGTAGAATATTTTAGTAACTCCAGTTTTGCAAAAGCTTCCTTCGGGGTAATATCATTTATATAAAGCCCCACCAATTTTGCGCCAAGCCTGCTGGGCGGTAAATCCAGAACTTCAATTTGATAATCGATCTGGTTTTTCCTTATTGTGATAATATCTGAGACATACACCTCCCTTGAAGGTTTTACATTGCCGCCTTTTATCTTAACTTTTCCCTGTTTGCTTGCATTTGTAGCCAGACTTCTGGTTTTAAAAAAACGCACACACCATAAAAACTTATCAACTCTCATATTTAGAATCTTAATACTGACTAAATCTTAAGCAAAAATACAAGATTATTGTATCTTGCGGCCTTAAATTTAACTAATGATGAGATTGAACAAATTGTTTATAATTGGGGTGCTCGCAAGCACATTTCTAATATCTTGTAAAAAGGATGATGATAATGAGATTGAGACTATTCCGCCAAGGGATCGTGGGGAACAGGCAATAGATGATGACGAAGCTATCCTTGCCTACTTGCAAACACATTTTTACAATTCAGAAGATTTTCAAAACCCTGATGCCAATTTTAATTACAGCATAAAATTTGATACCATCGCCGGTGATAATGCCAATAAGACCCCAATAATTGATTCGGATTTATTGGAAACCAGAACCATGCGAAGGGATAGTATAGATTATAGCATCTATATTTTAAAAATAAGAGAAGGAGTAGGGGACAAACCCACATTTGCCGATTCTACCTTCCAAAATTATAAAGGCGAATTATTAAACAGGAATATGTTTGATAATACAGCAAATCCTGTATGGTTTGATCATCCGGGTACTCTTACCCAGGCAAATCCCGGAATTGCGGTGGTAGCACTTACCAAGGCCATGACGGAGTTTGGAGAAGCCTCGGGGTTTGTCGTAAATGAAGATAATACGATGAGTTGGAATAACGATTTTGGGATAGGAGCTGTGTTTTTGCCGTCCGGACTGGGATATTTTAATGCTGCACCTTCAGGGATTCCTGTTTATAGCCCGCTTGTCTTTTCATTCCAGTTATATGGAGTTAATCAGGCCGATCATGATCGGGACGGAATTCCATCTTATATGGAAGATCTCGATGGGGACGAAATTCTCTTTAATGATGACACGGACGGAGACAATTTTCCAAATTATTTAGATCAGGATGACGATGGGGATGGGACTCCTACAATGGATGAAATTATTATTAATGAGGATGGAACTATAACATTTCCCGATACCAATTCTAACGGAACTCCGGATTATTTGGATACGGAATCCTTTTAAAAAAAAATGAGAGCACAAAAAAAAGCCACGAAATCTCGTGGCTTTTTTGGTTTAAAGAAATGAATTTTTAATTGAAGCTGTAGGCCAAACTAAAGATCCATTGCGAAGGCCTTGAATCTATTGAGAAATTTTCAGAGGCCGTTTCACTAAAGGCGGTATTTTCTTTAAAAGCTCCTTCGTATCTCACATCAAATCCTAGTTTACCTAGATTTACTCCGGCTCCAAGTTGATATCCCAGAGTTATTTTATCTTCTACCTCAGAGATCTTTAATGTTGAATTGTCCAGTTCGTTATTCAGAATATATTGAAAAGATGGTCCTGCTTTAATATTTAGCGGTCCTAAAACATTAAGGCCAACTAATAAAGGCGCATCTATTTTGTCAATTTTATATTCAAAAGTATCGTACTCTGTATTCAATCTGGTATAAACCAATTCTGGCTGCAGGAAAATTCCAAGAAATTCGAATTTTGCAAATCCTCCCAGATGGTAGCCGGTTTTATTTTTTCCTTCTATCGTGGTGGCATCTTCAAAGCCTTCAGATATGCTTTCATAATCTCCTGCCGCACCATAGTTCAATCCACCCTTTAAACCATAAGAGGTTTGTGCTACCGCTGTTCCGCCAATAAATATCAAGGCTACTACAAGTAATTTTTTCATAAGATTTGTTTTTATGTTTGATAGGTATAACGCAGTAAATGTGCCAATTATTTTTAAAAACAATTAAAAAACCCCTCAAATCCTGAATTTGAGGGGTTTAAACTATATTTTATATTAAAGATTATTTTCGTTTTAACACTTTTTCAGCTGCCTTCACAATGGCCTTGGCATTCAATCCGTATTTCTCCATCAATTTCTCTGGCGTGCCGCTTTCCCCAAAGGTATCCTGAGTAGCGACAAATTCCTGGGGCGTGGGATGATTCCTGCTAAGCAGGCCTGCAACACTCTCTCCGAGTCCCCCAAGATAATTGTGTTCCTCTGCCGTGACCAGGCAACCGGTTTTTCTAACGGAGGCTAAAATCGCCTCCTCATCCAGGGGCTTAATGGTATGTATGTTTATTA
>JBGSWA010000292.1:0-2818 GCA_041752645.1 Gillisia sp.
CTCCCGGGTAGATTCCACCTTAAAACTTGAAGAAAGGGCGTTTACCGCTTTGGTACCCACCCCGTTTAACCCAACGGTTTTTTTAAACGCACGGGAGTCGTATTTTCCCCCGGTATTCATTTTTGAAACTACCTCCACAACTTTCCCCAAGGGAATTCCGCGCCCGTAATCCCGCACGATCACACGCTGATTTTGAACAGAAATTTCGATGGTTTTACCGGCGCCCATCACATATTCATCGATACTGTTGTCAATTACTTCCTTTAACAGGACATAAATCCCGTCATCGGCCGTAGATCCATCCCCGAGTTTTCCAATATACATTCCCGGACGCATCCTGATATGTTCTTTCCAGTCGAGCGAACGGATATTATCTTCGGTATATTTCGTTTCTTGGTTCATAAATGGCAAATGCAGTTGAGTTGCTAATATAAGGTTTCCCGCAAAAAGGTCAAGGAGGAAAACCTCAAAGTAATTAACAAAATTTTAAGGGAAAATGTTAATTAAGATTTGGTAAGGTGCTCTTGAGATGTAAAAATGTACCGAGTGTTTTTCTAAAGCTGCTTCCAAGCCTGGAGAGGGGTGAGGTGTTAAAATAACGGAACTAACAGGATGATTTCTGTGGCTTGCGAAGCTACCATTTCAAAAATTTTAATTTTGATCTCTGCTCCTGTTCCTTGTCCCTGCCCTAATTAGCTTTCTCTTAGTACTCACATACCCAAATCCAACTAAACGTTGAACCTAAAATGCATCACATCCCCGTCTTTAACGATATATTCTTTCCCTTCTACCCTCATTTTTCCGGCTTCTTTTACTTTTGCTTCACTCCCGTATTTCACAAAATCCTCATAAGCAATGACCTCTGCCCTGATAAATCCTTTTTCGAAATCGCTGTGAATCACCCCTGCAGCCTGTGGGGCGCTTGCTCCCACCGGAACAGTCCAGGCTCTCACCTCTTTTACCCCGGCGGTAAAATACGTTTGAAGCTTTAATAGTTTATAGGCAGATCTGATTAATTTCGCCGAGCCAGGTTCATCAAGGCCAATGTCCTGTAAAAACATTTGTCGCTCTTCATACTCCTCTAATTCGGTAATATCGGCTTCAGTTCCAACGGCCAACACCAATACCTCTGCATCTTCATCCTTTACCGCTTCTTTAACCAGATCTACAAAGGCATTCCCGGAGGTTGCCGCAGCTTCATCGACATTACACACGTAAAGCACCGGTTTATCGGTGATCAGTTGTAAATTCGCGATGAATTCTTCCCTTTCTGAATCTGTCAGCTCCAGGGATCGTACTGATTTTCCTTCTTCCAGGCCTTTTTTCACCTTTAATAAGGCAATTTCCTCTTTTTGAGCTTCTTTATTCCCAGTTTTGGCAGCACGTTTAACCTTTTCCAGTTTTTTATCTACTGTTTCCAGATCCTTTAACTGCAGCTCCATATCTATGGTTTCCTTGTCTCTTACCGGATTTACGGATCCGTCCACATGAACAATATTGTCGTCCTCAAAACAACGCAACACATGCAAGATAGCATCCGTTTCACGAATATTTCCCAGGAATTGGTTCCCCAGACCTTCTCCTTTACTTGCTCCCTTTACAAGGCCGGCAATATCAACTATATCAACTGTTGCCGGAAGGACACGTTCTGGTTTGACCAAAGATTCCAGTTTTTCCAGCCGGGTATCTGGTACGTTCACCACCCCGATATTAGGTTCTATGGTACAAAAAGGAAAATTGGCACTCTGTGCCTTTGCATTGGATAAACAATTAAAAAGTGTCGATTTTCCTACGTTTGGCAATCCTACAATTCCGGCTTTCATATTTGATATTTAAATTTTTATCGCTCATTTCTAAGCGGCTGCAAATATAGCTATTAATCTTGAAAATTGGAGCCATTGAATTAAGTAATGATTTGGAGATAACACCCATGGGCCAAAGCCTGCGGGGAAGCTACCCGCGAATCTGTTCGAACGGGAATCCACCGGGGGTATTATCTTGGCATACGGAAGCTCAATAATTAAAAAAATTTCGCATAATTCAAATTAGCGGGACGATAAAATGGATCCCGTTATTTAAAATGGCAGTTGTAAAATTTGAATATGGAAAATGGAATTAAAAAACGTTATCGTATAATTTTAAATCAAATATTCAAAAAATGAAACTTTAAATTATCAATAATCGTATTTTTGGAGGAGAAATAAAATAACATGAACAAAGGAATTTATATTGCGACTTTAGAGGCCAACAGCGGGAAATCCCTCCTTAGCTTAGGACTGATGCGCACGCTCTTGGGAAAAACGGTAAAAGTTGGTTATTTCAGGCCAATCATTGATGATTTAGAAATTGGAAAAAAGGACAATCATATCGATACAGTCCTTAGTTATTTTGATTTAAAAATACCCTATGAGGATACTTTTGCATTTACCAGAAGTGAGATAATCAATAAACGCAACGAGGGTGCCTCGGGTGAAATAATTGATACCATCATCCGCAAATACAAGAAACTTGAAGAGGAATTCGATTTCGTTTTGGTTGAGGGCAGTGATTTTTCAGGCGAAGGAAATGTATTTGAATTTGATGTAAACGTCCTTATTGCCAAAAACCTTGGTATACCGGTGATTATAGTTGCCAGTGGAAAGAATAAAACCTGGGAAGTCCTTATGGGCAACCTTCAAATGGCCTATCACGCTTTTATCAACAAAGATGTAAGGGTGATGTCGGTGGTTTGCAATAAAATTGAAACGGAAAATCTGCAGACCGCTTTAAATGCGATGCGCGAATTTTTACCAAAAGAGGTGGGTGTCTTTGCCATACC
>JBGSWA010000293.1:0-10868 GCA_041752645.1 Gillisia sp.
GCAGTTCTTCTGCTTTCCCAAAACATTTCATCGGAGTTTGGGCTCCAAATTTATTTCCTCCTGGTGTTAGAGATTCATCTTTATTGAGAAGTAAATCTCGATTCTTTTCTCCTACAAAAAAGCCCGGAGCCAATACATTTACCCTAATTCCCCGGGATAACCAACACTTTGAATAACATCTATAATCTCCTTTGCCTAATTGACAGTTAAAGAAGCCGACCTGGCAATAGTAGTCCTAGGTCTTCCCCAACGCCTGGAAGGCGAGGGTGGGGACCGTAGGAATATAAAATTACTTAAACAGGAATTGGAGTTATTGACAGCCAAATGGGATCTTCCTCTTCAATTTCAAAATACAAGGTGGTTATATCATAAAACACCACACTAATACCCTGATTGAGGATCTGACAGGCATGTAATAATTGATCTGTTGTGTCAGTTCTTTATGTTTCTTGTTAAGTTTGTTCAGATACCGATAAATCCGATTCACATGGTAATGGATCTGCTTAAACCGGCACAATGGACTTGGTCTTGAGCTTGTTTTTAGGATAGGTTATTCTGGCGATACCTAAGTAACTGATCCTAAAAAAATCCTAAAAATTAACAAAAAATACTTCGGGCCACCAGTAATACTGATTACAAGAGTTTGACAAAAAAATGTGGTAATTACAGTTTTTGAAAAAATAGTGCGGGAGTCAGGAGGCTTGGAAGATGTATTAATTCTTAATCGAATTTTTTATAAATCCTTCCGCTTTCTCTACCAGTTTTTTATTTCCGCATAAAAAAGGAACTCTCTCATGAAGCTCCTTCGGCTGAATTTCCATAATCCTCCTATGGCCGTCGGTGCATTTTCCACCTGCCTGCTCCGTTAGAAAAGCCATTGGATTACATTCGTACAACAACCTTAGTTTCCCATTTGGAGCGGTGGTTCCTTCAGGATAGAGATAAATCCCACCCAGAAGCATATTTCGGTGAAAATCTGCAACCAGGGATCCTGTATATCTCGCTGTATATGGTCTGCCTTCCTTCTCGTTAAGTTCCTGCATCCATTTAATGAATTTTTTAACACCGCTTGGAAAATGCACATAATTCCCATCATTTACAGAGTAAATACGCCCCTCTTCCGGAAACTGGATCTTTGGATGGGAAAGGAAAAATGAACCTATCCCTGGATCAAATGTAAAACCGTTTACCCCATTTCCGGTGGTATAAACAAGCAGGGTTGATGTGCCATAGATGATATAACCCGCCGCAACCTGATTAACCCCTGGCTGCAGGAAATCTTCCAGTTCTACCGTGGTACCTGCTTTTGAAATTCTCCTGTAAATACTGAAGATGGTACCAACGGTAATCCCTACGTCAATATTGGTAGAACCATCCAGGGGATCAATAAGGACCACATATTTTGCCTCTTTATTGAGATCACCATTAAAAGCGATATGCTCCTCCATCTCTTCTGAGGCCAGCCCACAAATCTCCCCACGGTTTCTGAGGGTTTCCACGAAAACATCATTGGCCATTACATCCAGTTTAGCCTGGGACTCCCCCTGAATATTTTGCTTTCCGGCTTTTCCCATTATTTCTGAAAGACCGGCCTTGTTGATCTTTTCGTTCACAACTTTCCCGGCGAGCCTAATAGAACTTAACAAACCGCTCAATTCTCCCTTGGCATAGGCAAAATCTTTTTGATTACTCACAATAAATTCTCCTAAGGTAATGTGTCTATCCATTTTATTAAATTTTAATTAAAGTTAGGTTTCAAATAAATACCTTCCTGTGCCCATATTTTTAAAATTTACACCCCGCTAAATGCACTAAACCCTCCATCTACCGGAACGATTATTCCGGTGACAAAACTTGAAGAATCTCCTGCTAACCAAAGGGCAACCCCCTGCAGTTCTTCTGCTTTTCCAAAACGTTTCATCGGAGTTTGTGCAACAATTTTATTTCCTCTTGGGGTTAGGGATCCATCTTTATTGAGTAGTAAATCTCGATTCTGTTCTCCTACAAAGAAGCCCGGAGCGATTGCATTTACCCTAATTCCCTCGCCGTATTTCAAAGCCATTTCCACAGATAACCATTTTGTAAAATTATCAACCGCCGCTTTTGCAGCGGCATAACCCACAACTCTGGTAATAGGACTTTGGGCGGCCATGGATGAAATATTGATAATACTTCCCTTTTTCTGTCCGGCCATCACTTTTCCAAAAATTAAGGTTGGCAGTACCGTCCCCTTAAAATTCAGTTGATTCACCTTGTCAAAATCGTCAAGGGAAATATCAAAAAAAGTTTGTTCGGGATTAATCGTTGCGCCTTTTAAATTTCCTCCTGCGGCATTCACCAAAATATCGATGCGGCCCCATTTGTTTAAAACAGTATTTCTTGCAGCTTCTAATGCCTCCTTATCCAGAACATCGGCTACCAGGGCAATTGCATCACCTCCGCTTTTTTTGATTTCTTCCACCCTTTGCGCTACGGTTTCTGCAGTTCTTCCCAGGATTCCAACTTTCACATTTTGAGCTGCGAAACCTTTTGCAATAGCTCCACCCAAAACCCCATTTCCTCCGGTGACAATGGCGACCTTATTTTCTAATTCAAACATTAATTTTATGGTTTTTAATTGAAACAATTATATGTTTTTAAGAAGTTTACTATGCCATATTCCAGTTAGCGAATTTCAGACAGACCCCTAATCTAAAAATAGCCGAATATCCCAGGTAAAAAAATTCAACTTTCTTTTAGTTTAAACTTTCCATTTATCTAAAGGATTAATTTAACAATTTTATTTCAAAAAATCCTCCCGGACAGGACTAAATACATCAATCAATACTCCTGGCTTTAAACATTCCACGCCGTGGTTTAAATTAGGAGAGACAAAAAATCCATCTCCTGTTTCCAATATTCTGTCTACGCCATCAATAGAAACATTGAATTCCCCTGCGGCGACGTAGCTCACCTGACTGTGAAAATGATTGTGAAGGGTTCCAATTGCGCCTTTTTCAAACTTTATCTTTACCATCATCAACTGGGTATTATATCCCACAAACTTGCGGGTTATTCCTGGGGAAACATCTTCCCATTTTGTTGTTGCTTCCTTAAAATAGGTCTCTCCTGTAGTTATTGTTTTCATTCTACTATATTTTTTTCTTGCTATTTGTTTAAATTCATTACACTTATCTTTTTCTCCCACCCCGGATACTCGTTTTCCAGAAGCTTCTCAGCATAATTTCCTAAATAACTGTATCCTACCCGCCGTTCGTGTTCAATTTCCTCCAGATGTTCATGGATAACTCCGTCACGCCCAACGAACATAGGCCTGTTTGTTTCTATTTCATAAAAACGTGCCCAAAGGGGCCCTGCTTCGGGATCCTGCACTACGATCCGATCCCGCCCGCCGGGTTTATCCTCAGCTTTCACCCACTCCACCTTTAAACCGGTAAGTTTGCTTTCATCAAACCAGGCTACCGCACATCGAATCGCCTCCTTTACATCCTCTTCCGGGTTTTTAACTTTTAGAAGATACCTCACGATTCCAACACTTTCCTGCCCGCTAAGAGAGGGAAGTTCATAAGCCCTGGCTTTGGCTGGTGAAAGATCATCTTTGTCGTGCTGTGCGCACCAAACCGTCTTTTTTCCATGAACCATAACCTGCATATCAAGTATAACAAGTAATCCCTTATCAACAGCAGCCTTCGCTTTTTCAACTCGGCCTACATCAACAAATCCGTATGGCTTTTTCCCCCAGGAAATATCCCTTAGAAGATTCATTATCCCTATCATAGCACCATCGTTAAAAGTAATATGCTCATAATAGCCCTTTCTTAAAGGATAGAACTGCGGCCATCCCCCATTTTTATATTGGGCGGCCAACAGGAAATCCACGCCTTTTAGAAAGGGATTTTTATATTTTTCTCCTCCAGTGGCAGTAATCACCTTTGCCAGGTAGCCCAGCTGGGTATGGGTTGCGCCGTTATCTATGGTAGTTCCCGATCTACGGGACTTTTCTTTGAACAACCGGCTTTTCTGCTCTTCATTAAGAGGAGCTGCCATATCAATATTCTTGAGCCAGCCTCCGTTGTTGTTCTGATACAGCACTACATTATCGGCAATTCTCGCCGCTTCCGCCACAGAGTACCATTTCTCCTCCTGAGATTGTGCATCTTTCCATGAAATAGCGGGATTTTCCTGAGCTTTAAGCTGCGTCTCTACTCTGGCAAAAATTAAAATCAGCAACACAGCACACCCTAAATTTATTCTGAAAGCTGTACATTTTGAATTTTTCATAACAATTGATTTTGACCCTTATTATTTCAGAAATTAACCAACTCAGAAGGATTTTCCCACTTAAATTGACCAAGGAGCTTTTAACTATTGCATCAGCTTTTGCAGCACCTCTTTCTTTACAAACCTGGTGAGATCCAGTTGTTGTTTTACAATTTCCTGTAAAGCCAGTCCAGCGACTAAGGTTGCTCCTGTTCGGGACAGGTGGGTGTCATCGTGGCGACCTTTTGGTTCATAGGGATTTTCGCCTGGTTCAAAATGAAGATGTAGGCTTTTGGATCTTTCCGGTCCGTATTTAATTTCCAATTGCTCAGTAAAGCTTTGTAAATCCACAAAAGGCACTTCCAGGTCTTTTGCCACCATTCTCACCACCAAAGGATAGACCCCGTGGGTATCGACTAAAACCCCATGTTCATTGAAATTTCTTCGCACAATAGAACTGAACAAAACCGGAATTGCTCCCTTTGCCCGGGTTTCTTTTACAAATAATTCCAGGTTAGTGCGATATTGGGTATATGGATTGGTATATCGGGTGGAATCCTTTATTTTTTGGTCGTTATGTCCAAACTGGATAAAAACATAATCTCCCTTCTGCAATTGGTCAAACACCGCTTTCCATCGGCCTTCATCAATAAAACTTTTGGTGCTCCTGCCGTTTACCGCATGATTCTTCACTTCAAGTTCAGCTTTCAAAAATTCCGGTAACATCTGCGCCCATCCTTTTTCAGGATTTTCGTCGGGATCCGGTTTATTGGCCATGGTAGAATCTCCTATGGCGTACAAGCTGGTTTTTTGTTGGGCTGCAATGGTTAAGGTAAAAAGAAAGATTAAAAAAGCGCAAAGGTTTTTCATGATCAGGTATTTATTGTTTTTAATTATTTTTATTTTATCGCTTTATCCGCCCCCCTATATTTCCACTGACCACCTCTAAAACCTCTTCCACACTTACCAGGTTTACATCGCCAACAATTGTATGTTTTAGGGCACAGGCGGCATTGGCAAATTTAAGGGCTTCCTTGTCTTCATAATGTTTAAGTCCATAAATAAGTCCGGCAGCAAAAGCATCTCCTGTTCCTATTCGATCAATTACCTGTGCAATTTCAAGCTCCTGGCTTGTTATATATTCCTTACCAGTCCAGGCCCGGCCATATACTTTTTGCCAGGAAGCGCTTACCCCTGTACGTACTTTATCGAACACCTTTTTTATTGAAGGATAGGTTTTAATAAGTTCTTTACTCCCTGCAATAAAACCGGGTTTGTCGTCTGAAAAATCGGTGTTTAAAATTTCATTGATCTCATTGACACCTCCAATAAGAATGGAAGAATAAGAGATCAATTCAGCTAAAACTATATTTCCTTGCCTGCCGTAATTCCATAAATTATTGCGATAAGCAGGATCTGCAGTAATTGTTATTCCTTTTTTTCTGGCTAACTCAAGGCCACCTTTTAAAGTCTGGTAGGCCCCTTCGGAAATTGCGGGAGATATACCTGTCCAATGTAAAAATTCGCAATTTTCCAGAATTCGTTCCCATTTAACATGCTCCGTGGTTATATTGGCAAAAGCTCCATGCAACCTGTTATAGGCTATTTTACTGGAACGCATGGCAGAACCTACTTCCAAAAAATACAATCCCAGAGGATGATCAACTTTTTGAATTTCCGAAACATCTATCCCATATTGTTTAAGCACAATTAAAGCAGCCTCCCCCACCATGTCATTCGAGAGATTTGTGATGTGCTGAACTTCCAAACCAAAATTTGCCAGGGAAGCGGCAACATTCATCTCCGTGCCACCAAAAACAAAATCCAATTGATTCGATTGCCGCAATTTTTTATTGGCAGGAGGTGACAACCGCATTAAAACTTCCCCGAATGTTACGACTTTACTCATAAAAATATCTTCATTATGCTTTAGTATTTAAAACAATCCTGCGAACGGTCAAAACTTTATTAATTAACTTTTCCAGATCCCAATTTTAACAATCCGGACTCTTTCTTTAGGTAAATTTTTAACAGCTAATCCCTTTCGGAAAAGGGATTCCATGTATCGCTTCCGCCTAAAATATTTTCTATGGAATATTTTTTTACTTCTTCCGAAGTTAATTGATGAGACCAGGAAACCCGATCCCCGGGAGCGGCCCCTTCACCAGAACTATTAAATTCTGCATAAAAGGTAGTTTCTTCCTTATTGGGGAACATGGCATCCCCCTTCCAGGGGTTCCAACCTTCGGCCACAATATGGCCCCCCATTTCAGTATTAATGAATACGGTTTTAGCAAAAGGTCGCCAGGGGCGACCAAGGTACACTTTGTCAATCTCATCGGCAGCGATGAGATTGGAATTAAAGAAAACAAACCCGAATTCCCGGTGTGCAGCTGTGGCAGCGGCGGTTATATAAGAATTTGCCAGGCTTTTGATCGTGCAATTTTGGAAAACTGCGGTAGCCTGCCCGAATATAAAATCGGTCGTGCCTTCGATATAGCAATTAAAATATAATTGCCTGCTGTTTTCAGTAGCGGCATATATGGTGTCCTGGCATCCAAGGATGCGCGAATCCTTTATAATGAAGCGGTCGCCCTCCACGTGCAAGGCTACTGCCTGCCCACTATGGCACGAGGTATTCTCTATGGTGAGATTTTCAATTTTAATATCATTCCCGCGAACAAGAACTGTATAAGAGGTAAAAGTGGTTAGGGTTTCGCCCGTAAGAGTGTCGAACCTACCGGAATAATCTTCGTTGGTGATCACAGTATGCTCCCGGTCTTCCCCTACCAGCCTCAAATTGTGTTTCCAGGATGGAATAACCAATTTCTCCTTATAAACACCTCCCTTTATTCTAATAAGCACCTCCCCGGGACCCAGGTCCCGGGCAGAATTCACAGCATCCTGGATCTTTTCAAAATCCCCGCTGCCGTCTTTGGCTACAATAATTTCCCTGTAAGCAGTATTGATTTTGTATTGCTGCTGCTCAAAAACCTTGTTTAAAAAATTAACTGTGTGATTTACTGTTACCTCGAACCACGGGTGCATATGCCAGAAGGAATGAGGAGTGCCTGGAATGCTATGCACCTCGTTATATATGTTATAATTTTCAAGTGTCCTGACCATATCATCCCTGCCGGCGTGGAAACGCGGCTGGGCACTGTTGATAAATAAAGTAGGTGGGGAATTTTTGTTTACATATTCAAGAGGAGAAGCCTCCTTCCAGTTTTTAGGGTTTTCATCCTTTAGCCCACCCAGCCATTCCCCCGCCATTGCGCTTTCCTCGGCCTCGGGGTGAATAAAGGATACGATACCATCAATATTTATTATGGCCTGAACCTTATCAGAAGCAGATTTCTTCTTCTCCCGGTAAAGAGAGGAATTGGGTGTCACTCCAATCAGGGTTGCCAGTTGTGCTCCTGCAGAGGTCCCCAGGACCGCAATCTTGGAGGGATCAATTTTAAACTCCTCAGCATTCTCACGCATCCACCTCACCGCCTCTTTTAAATCCAGCACCGCTGCTGGATATGGGGCAACCGGGCTTAATTGGTAGGAGGCCGTCATGGCCACATAACCTTTTTCGGCCAGATGCTGCGCCATAACACGCAGATTTTCCTTACTACCCGTGGCCCATCCCCCTCCGTGGATGAGTAAAACCGCTGGAAAGCTTTCAGAAGCACCAGCCTTTGGATAATAAACATCACACTTTAATTCAATCCCGTTTATTTGTCTGTAAACAATATCTTCTTTGAAAATTACATTTCCTGTTTGAAGTGGTTCCACCGGTAGGATATATGGATAATCCTTTTTTAATTTTTCATAAGTAGCCGTTATGGTATACGGCTTATATTCCTCTTTTTTTTGCGAAAAGGCATTTGTTCCAAAATAAAGAAGGAACAGAAAAACGAATTGAATTTTTACAAATTGCATTTAATTTATTGTTTGTTTTAAGGAAACAATGGCGTCCCCTTATTCAGTTTTGAACCTTTAACTCCTGCAATCCTTCAAATACCAACATCGCAATAGCTACAGCTCCTTCCGGCTGAAAATGAGTATTGTCATTCTGTCCTTCAGGATAGGCCTCATAAATACCTGCTGGGAGGTTCATAAAATATTTTTCGGTGACATATTTCTCGCCTTTTTCAGAAAAAAGATTCCTTGACAGCTGATTTAAATCTATAAAAAGCACACTCATTTCTTCTGCAACATCTTTGGCGGCCTGGTCATATTCCCCGTGAACATTATGCAAACGCCCTTCTTTCCAGGGATAATTTCTTGCCACTGGTGTCAGGATAACGGGATAGCCATTTTTCTGGCGGGTTTGAAGGACAAATAATCTCAGAAATTCCTTATATCCTTCAATATCCACATATCTCTCGGTTTTGGTTTCAGAAGCGTGATTATGGCCAAACTGAATAAGTACCACATCATCTTTTTTTAGATTATCATACACCCATCGCCATCTGCCTTCCTGAAAAAAGGTACGGGTACTGCGGCCACCCCTGGCTCGGTCATCAACTATTACACTATCGCTCTTTATTAAACCTGTTACTTTAGAAAGGCTATCCGACACCAGGAACTTTTGAAATACCTGCCCCCAACCAGTTTTTGGATACTTGGTTTTCATATAATCTTTCCCCTCTTCATAATTATCGCTGTAATCTGCCATTGTAGAATCACCAATCAGATATACCGTTACCGGCTCCTGTTGTAATGAAAAAGTCAGGATTGTAATAAGCAGAATTGCTGAAATAAATATTTTGCTGAACATATTGCTATTTTATTTTTTCATTTTCATCATATTCAAAAGCACCAAGATCGGGAGCACTCCCAGTATAGGGAAGACCCACATCTATGCCGGCATTTACCAGGTCTCTGTTTTTTTTCAGATGCATAAAATCTATATCAGGCAAACTTCCATCTTCTTTTCGTGCAGTAGATAAGGCTGTAGCATCCAGAGATCTAAAATCTTTTTCGGTTGCTTCTACTCCGTTTTGCCAACTGTTGTTCTTCACTTCTTCAATTTCGGCATTATATTTTCCCACTTCCCCAAGAACTACGGTGTTGATAATCACAATCTTCTCCAAAGAATTCTTTTCTGAAAATGCGAGATTTCTGCCATTACCGGTTGCCGAGCAGTTGACAATTAACACTGTACCCCTGTTACTGTTGTGATCAAACCCATCGTTAAGATTACCAACTGCGAGACATTTATAATACGAAGAATTATGTTTTGTCTGCTTATTATCACTCCCTCCTGTTTTAAAGCCGTTGCCATCACCATTCCCTTTGGTTCCGTTTTTAAGGTATCCATTGTTAAAGGCCCAGCAATTGAGGTAAGTTGTTTCCACATTATCTGTCCCCCGCAGGTATCCATCCCAGCCATCATCAAGGTTATTCCAGGCCCGGCAACCAACAAATTCATTTCCGGAACCCACATCCATTTTTACTGCAAATCCATCGGCATTCTCTATCTTGGAATCGGCATTAAAGTAGGAATCACAGTTAAGAATGATATTATTGGAAGCACCATCATCGAGCTGGAGACCTGAATCTGCACATTCAAAGAAGCTGCAGAATTCAATGAGATTACCATTTCCCCTCACCTGCAACCCGTTATCACCCGCATTAAAAAACTGAAGTCCTTTTATATGCCAGTTGTCCGCTTTTAAAACCATTCCCTGGTTTGAGGAATTTTCTGTCATCGAAGAATAATCCAGCAAAGGCCGTTCACCGGAAATATCCCCGATCAGGTAAATATTATTTTCTGCAGTACCGGAGTCATTGATATATATTCTTTCATTAAGAACATAGTTTCCAGCCTTTACAAAAATGGAATCTCCAGGTTTTGCATTGTCTATTGCCTCTATCAGTTCCCGAGGAGTATTAACTTTAATAGTTCTTAAAGAGGAACTTTTACGCGAGGAAGAGCTCTTCAATTTACCCCTTTTTACTCTTTCAATATTCTCTTCTGAAATATTTTCGAATTTATCATCCTTACTGTCTCCCAACACCCGAATGGACGCTCCTTCAAGGTTCTTGTTAAACGAAAATTCACTGACATCTATATCATCACTGTTATAAATTATGAGGGCAGGACCATTTTTCTGAAATACCTGTACGTTTTTCAAACTAATGTTCAAACCATCAATTATTGTGATCCCTTCTTCAACTTCAAAAACAGCATTTTCCAGGTACACATTTTTGAGTTTCATTTCTGGTAAACCCATAAAAAACGCAGCCTTCATGGAACCCATGACCCGAATTTCCTTCATAAATATATTTCTGAAAGTAGGTGTTTCCTCAGTTACAGGCACTAATTTTTCATCTCTTGCCTCATCTCCGGCATCCTGATCCTCTTCTAAAACCGGTGAGTTTCCTTCATAAAACATATTAAAACGAATCGCTTCCGCAGGTATATCAATCATGTCAATGTTTGAGATAAAGACATTTTCTACAATTCCTCCCCGGCCGCGGGTACTTTTAAACCTCAGCCCAACATCGGTGCCGATAAACGTACAATTGGAAATATGTATGTTTTTTACCCCACCACTCATTTCACTCCCAATTACAAATCCACCATGACCGTGATAAACAATGTTGTTTTT
>JBGSWA010000294.1:0-5402 GCA_041752645.1 Gillisia sp.
TCCCTCGCAGAGGATCAACAGGAAAAAAGTATCGGGGTGATTCTTTCCGGGATGGGCTCTGATGGCAGTCTTGGCGTAAAAGCAATTAAAGAAAAAAACGGATTAGTTTTAGTGCAGGACCCAAAATCCGCAAAATTTGACAGTATGCCCCGCAGGGCCATTGAATCAATACATGTGGATATTGTGGCACCTATAGAGGAGCTTCCCGCCAAACTTATTGATTACAATAAGATCATTCCAGGCTCCGAGTCAGAAACAGAATTTTTGACAATAATAAAAGGAAATCTCGATAAAATTATCCGACTTCTAAAGCAGCAATCTGGTCATGATTTTTCCCTTTACAAAAAAAACACCCTGTTTCGAAGGATTGAAAGACGCAAAGGGGTTCATCGGATAGAAAAGATAGATGAATATGTGGAGTTCCTACAGAAAAATTCCGAGGAAGTTGACATTCTTTTTAAGGAATTGTTGATTGGCGTTACAAGCTTTTTCAGGGATGCCTCGGTATGGGAGAAACTCAAAACAACGGTGCTTCCGGCCCTGATAAAAGAAAAGCCGGACGGACATGTTCTGCGCGCCTGGGTCCCTGCCTGCTCCACCGGGGAGGAGGCTTATTCCCTGGCAATTATTTTTATGGAGGCCATGGAAAAGGTCAAAAAACACAAAAATCTGACCTTGCAAATATTTGCCACCGATATAGATCTTGAAGCCATTCAGAAAGCCCGGAAGGGATATTTCAATTCAAACATCATTGCGGATGTTTCCCCAGAGAGGCTCAAAAGGTTTTTTAAATTTGAAGCCGATAATTACTACATAAAATCCAATATTCGGGATATGGTGGTATTCGCGCCCCAAAATGTGATTAAAGACCCACCATTTACCAAACTCGATATACTTTCCTGCCGCAATATGCTAATTTATATGGAGGCCGAATTACAGGAAAAACTCATTGTACTGTTCAATTACAGCCTTAATCCAAGTGGAATTTTGGTGCTTGGCTCTTCAGAAACCCTTGGAAAAAATGCGGAAGGTTTTGAGGAGCTCGATTCTAAAGTAAAAATTTACAAACGCACATCAAAAAATATTTCGACAGAACTGGTTAATTTTCCAATTTCATTTTCCAGAAATAATATATTGCCAACAGATAAAAAGTCAGAACCAAAAGTGATAGAAAACATTCAAAGCCTTGCCGATCAGGTTTTGCTTCAACGCTATGCCCCGGCAAGTGTAATGGTAAATGAAAAAGGCGATATACTCTATATCACCGGGAGAACCGGAAAATACCTGGAACCTGTTGCAGGCAAAGCCAACTGGAATATCTTTTTTATGGCCCGTGAAGGCTTGCGGCATGAATTGCCCGGGGCTTTTCGAAAAGCTATGGAAAATTTCGAGCCAGTGAGCCTAAACAATATTAAAGTAGGGACCAATGGAGGTACCCAGTTTATTAATGTCCTTATACAACGCCTGGAGAGCCCACTTGCCATCAAAGGCATGATTATGGTTGTTTTTAAAGATGTTGCAGCAGAGATTGAACATAAGGAGGTGAAGCCCCTTACACTTAAAGGTAGTTCGAAAAAGCAACAGAAGGAACTCGAACTGGAACTACAACGGGCTTATGAAGAGATAAAAGGCATTCGTGCAGAGATGCAAACTTCTCAGGAAGAACTGCAGTCCACCAATGAGGAGTTGCAATCTACCAATGAGGAACTGCAATCTACCAATGAAGAACTCACCACCTCCAAAGAAGAAATGCAGAGCATGAATGAGGAGTTGCAAACGGTTAATATCGAATTGCAGAGCAAGGTAAGCGATTTTATACAGGCAGATAACGACATGAAAAATTTGCTTAACAGTACTCATATTGCTACCCTTTTTCTGGACAAGGAGTTGAATATCCGCAGATTCACCAAACCTGTGACTTCCCTGTTTAAATTGCGGAAAACAGATATTGGAAGAACCTTTACCGATTTGGTTACAGATTTGCAATACCCCGAGATTGGAAGTGATGCCAAGGAGGTCTTAAAAACCCTGATTTTTGTGGAAAAAGCGAAAGTAACCAATGAGGGGAAATGGTTTAATGTCAGGATCATGCCGTACAGAACCCACGATGACCGTATAGACGGCCTGGTGACTACCTTTACAGACATAACAAAGGCTAAAAAGCTTGAAATAGAACTGAAAGAGGCAAATGAAGCGCTTCGAAAAACCGGGAAAAAACCCAAGGATAAATAATATGGAATTATGAATCAGGAAGGCAGCAAATTTGAAGTTTCTTTCATTCGCCGCAAGGCGGAAGAGTTGTTGAAGAACAGTCAGAAAAAACCTGATTCCAATCTTTCCGAGGTTGAAATATTGAAACTCATTCATGAAATTGAAGTACACCAAATCGAACTGGAATTACAGAATGAAGAACTTAAAGCGGCCAAAGAGAGGGCCATGGAACTCGCTTCTGAAAAATATGCTGAATTATATGATTTTGCACCATCTGGTTACTTTACACTTTCCAGGGAAGGAGAGATTGTGGATCTGAACATTGCCGCCTCAAAATTGCTTGGGAAACAGCGCAAAGCTTTAA
Source organism: Gillisia sp. (assembly GCA_041752645.1). Classification (GTDB taxonomy): domain Bacteria; phylum Bacteroidota; class Bacteroidia; order Flavobacteriales; family Flavobacteriaceae; genus Gillisia. Next base: position 2,576 of record JBGSWA010000294.1, read on the forward strand.
TAAAAAGCCGCCTGGGGTTTTTTGTTTCCGATGATACAAAACAAAGTTTTAACAACTTCATCAAAAATATATTTGAGAACCATGAAAAAGAAACCTGCCTGGTAACCTTGCTGACAAATAGAGACTTGCCCGTGTTTGCGCACCTTACGGGGGTTTCAACCAAAAACAATGAACAATGCCTTGTAAATGTTGCAGATATTACCAAGTTAATTGAAGCAGAAAACCTTATCCGCGAATTGTCCTTAATTGCTACTAAAACAGACAACCTGGTAATGACCACGGATGCCAATGGTGCAATTGAATATGTGAATAATTCTTTTGAAAAACTCTCAGGTTATTCCCTGAAGGAGGCAGCAGGCAAAAAACCGGGCAGTTTCCTGCAAGGACCTGAAACATCTGCAGAACACAGGGCGGCCTTTAAAAAAGGTCTGCTGAAGAAAAAGCCTTTTACCCAGGAAATCCTCAATTATACCAAATCCGGTAAAAAGTATTGGGTATCGATTTCGATAAATCCGATATTTGATAGTAATGGGGAGTTGGAGAAGTTTATTGCTATTGAACAAAATATCACAGAGCGCAAAGAAGCCGATGTGCAAAGGGAATTTGAACGCCAGGACAAGGAAGCCCTCATCAATAGCACTGATGACTTGATCTGGAGCATAAAAAATGATTTTAGTTTAATTGCGGCGAATAGGGCATTTTTGAATTTGTTGAAACTAAATTCCAACCACGATTTTAAAAAAGGGGATAGTATCCTAGCAGTTAATATATTTCATGAGGATAATATTGATTTTTGGCAAGAACAATATCAAAAAGCACTCAGGGGAGAAAGTTTTAAATTGGAAACAGAGGTAACTGAGAATTCCAAGTCCGGGCCTAAGTTTTTTGAGACCAATTTTAATCCCATTTATGTAAACGATAAGGTGGTGGGAGTAGCTTGTTTTGCCAGAGATATAACAGAATACCGGAAAAACAAGGAAATCCTGACAGACTTTAATAAGAAGCTGCAAACTGCACAGGAAATTGCGAAGCTTGGATATTGGGAATTCAATTTAAATACCCGGAAACTGTTTTGGACAGATCAGGTTTATGTGATCTGGGAAGAAGACAAAGATAATTTTGATCTTAGCCTCGAAAATTTTATAGCTACAATTCATCCGGAAGATAGGCCTGGATTTGAAAAATTGTTGAAAGAGATCTGGCAAGGAAAAAAGCATATTGATATAAAGTACCGGATTGTACTTCCGAATGGTTCCATAAAATGGATTCATGAAAGCGGTAATTTGACAAATATCGGAATAGACCATCCAGTCCATTATGAAGGTACTGTTCAGGACATCACTGCTCAAAAGGAATATGAAAGTCAGCTCCTGGAGGTAAATCAAAGGCTGAGAAGCCTTACGGCTCATTTGCAAAGCGTTCAGGAAGAAGAGCGCATCAGCATTGCCAGGGAAATCCACGACGAACTGGGGCAGCAATTAACAGGAATTAAGTTGGATGCCTCCTGGTTAAAAAACAAAACAAAAATTCATTTTGAGGAAGAGAAGGAGCGAATGGACCGACTTATTAATAATATCAATACCACCATTAACAATGTACGGAAAATAGCGACAAATTTGCGGCCCGGAGTCTTAGATGATCTGGGACTGGAAGCGGCCATTGAATGGCAGTCAGCCCAGTTTGAAGAACAAACCGGAATTTCCTGTGAATTTAAAACTTCAAAGGTCTCAGATAATTATGAAAAAACCGTCGATACCGCCGTTTACCGGATTTATCAGGAAGCACTTACCAATGTGACTCGGCACGCAAATGCATCAAAAGTGATTATTAAACTTTACGAAAAAAATAGTATTTTAGTGCTGGAGGTAGCGGATAATGGGAAGGGAATTTGGGAAACCGAAATTAACAAATCCCTATCCCTGGGAATCATTGGAATGAAAGAACGCGCCTTGATGATAAACGGAAGCTTTTCGATTAAAAAGAGAAAAGAAGGCGGGACTATGGTCAGGCTGTCGGTACCCCTAAAAAAATAAAAAAGTCAGAAATAATATATGAAAGTTTTAATTGCCGATGATCATGCCATCTTGCGAAAAGGATTGATAGAAATCCTTCACGAATCCTTTCCGTCGCTGGAATATTTTGAAGCCTCCAATAGTATTGAGGCCCTGCGAATTACAAGAAAAGAATCTTTGAATTTAATACTTTTAGACATCTCCATGCCGGGTAGAAGTGGATTGGAAACCCTGAAACAAATCAGGGCGGACGGGATTCAAACTCCAATCCTCATCCTTAGCGTTCAGCCGGAAGATCAATATGCCATCCGGGTGCTCAAAGCGGGGGCATCCGGCTTTTTAAACAAAGATAGTGCCCCGGAGGAATTGATCAATGCAGTGAACCTTATTTTAAAAGGACGAAAATATATCTCCTTAAACATTGTTGATAAACTTGCAAATTCCTTGTCCCATCCACATGATAAACCGCTGTATGAAACACTTTCCGACAGGGAATTGCAAGTGCTTAAATTAATAGCTTCCGGTAAAACAGTATCGGAAATTGGCAGGGAAATTTCATTGACCGTCAATACAATTAGTACCTACCGGGCCAGGATCCTGGACAAGCTCAATTTAAAAAACAATGCAGAACTCACCCGGTATGCATTAGACAACTCTTTGGTTTAAATATCTGTAGTACAAAATAGGACGCGAGTTTCACGATTTGTACTATTTCCACAAGCTTATTTTCTTCGTTATTTAGTGATATTAATACAGTTTATTAATCAGCACGGCTTCTTTCAATTAAATGCAGTCCCACATCCCTCCATCCCCCC
>JBGSWA010000295.1:0-29748 GCA_041752645.1 Gillisia sp.
AAATAGTAACATGGAGGTGAAAACGACCGCCGAGTTGGAAGCCTTTCCCACACCTGCAGTTCCTTTTTTACTATTGTACCCCTTAAAACAGCCTACCAGGCCAATTGCAAATCCAAAAAAAAAGGTTTTGACCGTGGCCGGGAAAAAATCACTGAATTCCAAAGCTTCAAAAACCTCATTAAAATACAATAAAAAGGAAACCCCTCCCTTGATATTTTCGATTAGGGCCGAACCAATCAAAGCTATAAAATCCCCCAGGATTACCAGGAGGGGGAGCATCAGGGTTACTGCCAGGATCCGGGTCACCACTAAAAATTTGAACGGGTTGGTCCCTGAGACCTCCATCGCATCAATTTGTTCTGTTACCCGCATGGATCCAAGCTCTGCGCCAATCCCGGAACCTATTCTTCCGGCGCAGATAAGGGCGATCATCACCGGGCCAATCTCCCGGACAATTGAAATACTTATCATAGATGGCATCCAGGCCACAGCGCCAAATTCCAATAGGGTAGGGCGGGTTTGCAGCGTAAATACCAGCCCGAGGATAAATCCGGTAACCCCTACCAGCAATAAGGATTTATTGCCCATATTATAACATTGCCTTAAAAATTCCCTGAACTCAAAGGGAGGGGACAGGACTTCCCTGAAATATCTGCCGGCGAAATAAGTTAGCTCACCAATCTCGGCAAAAAATTCAGTGATATTTTCCCTGATAGGGGAAGACTTTTCCATAGGTGTTTCGTTTAATGCCGCCATATAAAGTTAGCAGAGATTAAAGTTAGGAAAAATGATATATGTCAGGTTTTTGAAATGAGGAGTGGCTTATTTTACATCAAAACAGATTATTTCATTGTAAAAAGGTAGGGGTGAATTAAATGGGAATTTGAATTTTTCAAGGCTTTTTCCTTTTAAGGAAGCAGCGATCAAAACTAGGCACTAAGGTGGAGCAAGATTTTTTTTTTTGATTCTTAAACCAGTTTTTAGGTCCTGGGGGAAGGGAGCTTTGGAAGAGTTTAACGCTGAATTACAAAAATTTTAACCTCTTTTGGGTTAAACTACCCGAGGCTTGCCTCGATTTTTAGAGAAAAGTTTGAAAAACGGATGAGTTTTCATCAAATAAAGAACTTTCTTCCGCTGGTTGCCTCTTGGGCCTGCCCCGAGGTGGTTCACTTCATAAAAAAAGACTGATAGGCACTTGCTAGGCCTATCAGTCTCAATGTTTTTAATTTTGTGCGGTAAACCCAAACCAGGTAATTGTGTTTAAGCTTTTAAAACGTGCAGTACAAGCACCGGTACCTGGGGTTTGTGACCTATTTCCTTTACCAGGGATTTTGAAAAAATACTGTTGAAAAACCCGTGTTTTTTATTGACCAGGACAAGCATTCCACTTTCCCTGCTTTCAATAAAGGAATGGATGCCCTCGGCAACCTTTATGTTGGTCAAAGAATGAAAAGTGGATACCACTTCGCTTAAATGATCACTTAATACCTTTTTGTTATGCTCTTGCTCAGCAGATAATTTATCCGATTCCTTAACATATAGCACCCTAACAGCAGAGTTGCTTCGCTTGGCTATATCTACAAGGGCTTCCAGTTCGTTGTGATTGTACAGGGTTTTATAATTTGTGGCAAAAACAATTTCTTTATTGCTTTTTTCCTCAAAATTAATTTCTGCAGGTAAAACCAGTACGGGGCACCTCTGCACCTTTTCAATAACATGAACTGCATTGCTACCGTAGAGAGTGGTTTCAGGATTGTTTTCTCCCTTGGTACCCATGATTAGCAGTTCAATTCCCTTCTCTTTAACCGTCTCGCGAACAGCATCAATCACTGTATTATATTTAGAAATTACCTCGAAATGGTGTTTTGAAGAATCATTTCTCATAGAGATTCCCTCCAAAAGACCTTCCAGTCCAGCTTTTGATTTTTCCTTTTCTTTTTCATATTCTTTATTCCCCGGATCAGCTTCCCTGAGGGTATCGGTCGGAAAATCAAATAGCTGAAAGGCGTTTAACAAATAAAAAGTGCACTCCTTCTCTTTATAAAGATTTAAAGCGTAAACCAAAGCGTCCCAGGAATTTTTTGAAAAGTCTGTAGGTATTAAAATTTTTTTGCTCATTTTTAGTATTGAAAGATTATTGATAAAATGCTGTGGATTCAGAAATTGAAGATATGATAATTATTAGGGTAACACCCATATTTATTGGCATAATTGGCATAAACTAGATTTTGTAGGTGCTCAAAGCAAATTTCACCTGCTTTTCCGCTCTCCGAAGTAAAATCCTGGATAAAATTAGCCAATTAGAGTTACCTTGTATGTTTAATCCATGTTAATTAGGATAACATTTGTAGTATTTTTTCTGAGCTTTCAATACTTTTATTTTAATATTCAACTCCCTAGGAGTTGAATTGCCTGTTTTAATAGGGCTATATCATTTATGGCTGCTGCTAATTATTAAAAAACAAACTGATGAAACCTGAAATATGTCAAAGTTGCGGGCTTCCTTTTACTGATGAGTCTAAAGGGACCAATCGTGACCACGGAGAAAGTGAAGATTATTGTATTAATTGTTTTCAAAATGGGAGTTTCAAAGAACCTTCCTTAAGCCTGCACGAGATGGAGGTGAGATACCTTGAGAAGGCCAGGAAAAATGAAGGTCTGACCCTGGAGGAAGCTCAGGAGGCATTAAAGATTCTTCCTACCTTAAAAAGATGGAGAATAAGGGATAGTTTTTAATTTTAATCCCTGGAAAATATTCTTAATTTATTGTCATTAAAATTTTGATACCCGGCTTTTTTCCTAATTATTAAGGTAAAATGACCTATTTAAAATTTAAAATCATAATATTTAACAAAAATTGCCTCAGCAAAATCAAGCCTTTTGCTAAAAGATAAAAATATTTTTACTAATTTGTTTTTTGAATTGTAAAATCGCATACATTTGCTTTCTCAAAAACTAATAATAATTTATCAAATGAAAAAATCAATTTTTACTTTTGCTGTTATCGCATTTGCTTTAAGTTTTACTTCTTGTAAGGAAACTACAGTTGAAAAAACTGAAGATGTTGAGATCATGGAAACTGAAACTCCTGCAGAAGTTATTGAAATTCCGGTTGAAGTATCTGTAGATACAGTGATTCAAGTTGAAGAAAATATAAATGAAACTCCTGCTGAATAATTAGGAAATTCTCAAGTATTTTAATGAGGCTGTCAGTGATGACAGCCTCATTTTTAGTTTTACACATAGCCCATAGGACTATTGCTGATTCTTTTTTAGTATTAAAAGGGATATCCGATGGCCAGGTTAAATACCAGGTTTTCCTTTCTCCAGAGCCTGTCCCCAAAGCGTATCTGGTCCAGTACCCAACGTTCTCCCTCTGCCAGGTATGGCTTTCTCAAGGGGAAGGCGAGATCTGTTCGCAGAATTAAAAAGGAAAAATCAAACCTAAGACCAACTCCTGTACCCACGGCCAGTTCCTTCATGAAATCTTTTGAAAATTTGGCTCCGGGTTTATCGGGATTCTCCCGGAGCAGCCAGATATTTCCCGCATCGACAAACAAAGCGCCTTTGACGATACTGAACAGATCTGTCCTGAGCTCGGTGTTCAGTTCCAGTTTCAGATCCCCGGACTGATCCGGCAGAAAGGAAGTGGCCTCAGTTTCCTGAATGTAGGAGCCAGGCCCGATGGATCTCGCCCTGAAAGCCCTGATGCTGTTGGTTCCGCCCACGAAAAATTGCTTTATAAAAGGGAGCTCCTTTGAATTGCCATAAGGCACACCTACCCCCACTATGATCCTGCTGGCCAGCTGGGATCTCAATCCCAGTTTCAAATAATGTCTAAAATCATTTTCGAGTTTTGCATACTGGCTGAAGGCCACCCCAAAAATAGTCTCGGGGTTGCCGGAATCTATATCGGCCCCTGTGAGAAGCCCTGCTAAGGTCCCGGCAAGATCGAGGCCTCCCTGGTAATAAAAAGTGGAGGTTTTGGCCGTTTTCATGGTGTTGGTAAAAGTATAAGAGTAGGTCGGGCCAAAGATCAGCTGCTTTTCAATCACCTTCCCAAGTGTGGGGTTCAGCGCTATTTGCTGCTCGTATAATTCGGTTACCTTAAAAGGGCTCACGTAATTAAGATTGAAAATATTCAACTGATGCTCGGAGCTGATGTTTTCCTTCCACAGATATCCCAGGGAGGTTTTAAATGAATTCAGGGAATACAATTTTGACCTGGTTTGAAATTCATAACCCAAACTGGCTTTGGTCCTTGGCACAAAAGCGCTGGAAGAGCTCAAAGAGAAAGGGCTTACTAATTTTGGCCAGATAAGGGCGGCCTCGGTTCCAATTCTGTACACGTTAAAGCCCTTGTTCAATCCGGAAACCTGCACTTCAATCCCTCCAAAACCGGAAATTGTCAATAATTCAGCACCCCGGAAGGTATTTCTGTTGCTCCAGTTTAAATTGACCTCTGAGCCGGTATAGTTGGCAGAATTCGTTTTTCCCAATACCTCCAGGCGAATCGATTTTTTTGGCAGGGGGGTAAGAAAATAATAGGCATCCAGCGCCTTTTCCAGGGAATCGGAACCCTTAAACTGGTTTTTTACAAACTTAAAGGTACCCAGGTTAACCAGTCGGTTCAGGGATTTATTGTGATCGGTCCGGTTGTAGGCTTCCCCTTTTTCAAAGAGGAGTGATCGCCCAAAAACCTGGGGTTTAAATTTATTCTGTGGATCTATTATAGTGAAATCCCTGTAAGTCACGGCGGAGGAAGATCTCTCTGAGAGGGTGTCTTCAGAAATGGAATAATCCGGATAAATATAAATATTGTTTATGGTGTACTTGTTTTTTGCCTGCTGGGGGGTTTCATCTTTTACTTTTAATCGGAGCCGTACTTCCCTGTTTCCAATGGTACTGTCCACCTGCACCAGGAGGTAATCGGGATTAAAATAGTAATAGCCATGTTCCTTGAGATTGGCATCTATCCTCACTCTCTCGGCTTTTATCACATCGAGATCATAGGGCTCCCCGGGTTTTAAAAAACTGTTTTCCTGAAGGGAGGAAACCGCCGTGGTAATTTCTGAAGAATCCTTAGGAAATAGCACCTCATTAATAAGGAATTGGTGTCGGAGGCTCACCGAATATTGCGCAGACACTTTTTTATTTTTTAAGGTGGAGTCTGAACTGGTTTCCGCATTGAAATACCCTTTGTTTTCAACATAATTCTGAATAAGATCTACATTGTATTCCATATTTACCATGCTAAAGAGCACCGGGGGTTCCCCCATTTTATTTTTTAACCAGTATCGAATCCCTTTTTCCTTTTTCGGTTCACCGGCGATATTATAAAAATACAGTTTTGGCCTTAGTCCTAGAATTTTAGAATTTGGTCTTGGGCGCAGCAATTTTTCCAGCTCCTCTTCCAGCTGTTTTCGCTCACTTCTCGAAATTTTTTCTCCTTCGAGCGAAACCTTTCCACCCACATATAAAGATTCTCCTTCGGGCAGGTATTTCAGGTTGCTGCAGCCAGAAAACAGCAGGATCAGAACCAGATACAGGAAAGTATGTTTTTTAATTGTCATATGTCATCTTTTCAGGCTATTAACCTTTTTGTTTTCTGAAGAGTTCCCTGAACCTATTGTAATCCATTGTGATAATAAATGCTATCCCGGTTTCAATAATCTGACCCTGCAGGGCTACCTGGTATTGATTTTTTCTATAAGCCCGGAGCATATACCTGCCATCTTTGGAAAGTTGGTAATCCACCGCGATATCGCCCGCGATATTATTCGCGCTCTGATTGTTTTGCTGGGTACCTTCCAGCCCAAAGCTGCTGCCTATGGTAACTTTTAAGCGGTCGTTTAAAAATTCCTTGGAAAGGCCCACGTTGAGATCGGTCCTGTTCTCCCGTTGCCCGGTGACGTATTCCTCACTGGAATCCAGATCAAATTCTAGGTTTACCCCGCTGATCAGATCGGAGGCCAGATCGTTCAGTTGCTGTGAGAGGATCTTGCTCACACTTTGCCTGGCCAGGGCTTCTGCACTTGTACCTCCGGCTTCACTGGCAAAAGGATTCTCCCCTATAAACCTGTTGAGAAGGAGCAGTGCAAAAACCTGTTTGTTCAATTCAGCGGGTTGCTGGCGAAGTTGGGCCAATTTAATCCTCGTATTACTCAGGACATCCCCGGAAACATTATAATTGCCCTCGGGTAAACGGATATCAAAACTCAGCTCCGGAGAGAGCAATTCCCCTTTCATTTTTAAAATTGTCTGGAAGGGCAGGCGTTGTTTATAGGTGTTCCTCACTCCGGCGGTAAGATTTCCCAGCTCCCCCTCGAGAAGATCTATCGGGGCGGTTTGGGATTCGTAAATTGCGGTGATGTTGAGATCGGCAGTGGTAGGTTCCCCGGTCCAAAGGATATAACTGCCTTTTTCAATTACAAACCTTCTCTTTATTAAATTAAAAGACATCTCATATGCCCCGTCGGTAAACTCATATCTGCCGGTTAAGCTCGTTTTTCCCGAAGGATCTATACCGGCGCTGAGCTGTGCCACCCCCTTGAGTTTTAAATAATCCCCGTTGCCTTCATCTATGATCAGGGTTAGTTCTGCCTCTGGATCTGTTTCGATGGTTACCGATACCTCCATCCCCTGGATTTCGGTGGTGTTCAGAGCTTCTTTTAAGCGTTGGGTTTCAGCGAGCAACCTGCTTTTTTCATCGATAAACTCGACAATTCCCTCCCGAGCAGCTATCGAAGGATCTTCCTGAGGCATGACCACCGTGAGTTTACTGTCCTCATTTATCCTGATATTCCCGCTGAGCCCGGGACTTTCCAGGTCTCCGCCTATAAGCAAATTGGCATCCAGAAATAAATCCCCGTAATACAGCTCGTTTTCCTTGGCGGTGGAACTTATCGCTTTAAAATTTGTGGCATTCACCCTTAAATCAAAATCATAATCGGAGTAATCCACTGTTTGAAGGGACCCTTCAAGGGTCAGTTTGTTGTCGGCTTCATCAAAAACTGAAAATTGGTCAAACCGGATATTTCCCTGGGTAAAGGAAATCTGGTCGTTCATGGATTGAAAATAGGAATTTAGCCGGGCAAGCCTAAATCCGATCTCGTTGAATTTAAGATCGCCAAGGAGTACTGGTTTTTCCAAGGTCCCGTCAATGGTGAAGTTTCCCGATAAATACCCGGTGCTTTGGGTAATAGCCCCCAGGGAAAACCCCTGAATACTTTGCAGGTGGAGCCTTTGCAGGTCCAGGAGAAAATCCAGCGTGCCACTCTGCGTGTTATACAGGCCGCTCAGGGAGGCATTGTTGTCTTTTCCGGTAATGGTAACCCTCGCATCCAGGGTATTTGCGCTTTGGTTATCTACCTGCAGCCTGATATTTCCCAGGGTATCTTTTTTAAAATTAAAATCCTCGATGTTCAGGTCTGAGGTGAATTGCGGAGAAGTTTTTAAATCCCGCAAGACCACCACTCCCTTGATATTTCCACCTGCCAGCAAGGTATCCTTGGAGATCATGCTGCTGAGGGTTTCTATTTGAAAATTGTCAAAATCCACTTTTAAAGGCGAATCCGGAGCAGCAGATTGCGAGTTGATCCTGATGGCACTCTGTTTATGGCTGAGTTCAAAATTCCCTGCCCAGATCCCCCTCTCGGAGATTTTAATGCTGTTGTCCTCCGGGAGTTCCCAGGATTCATAATTCAGGAGCAAGCCTTCAGGGTCCAGGGAAAATTCAGTCTCCAGATCCCGGGGCCTTATGGTCCCCGCAAGGCGATAGTGGGGTGCTTCTTTGCGATCGTCAATTTGTAACTCATAGCGTATCACATCCTTCTCAAGGGATCCGGATAAAACTGTATGCCAGAGTTTCAATTGCTCGCCCTGCACATCATGAATCTCGAGATGATACCTCAGGGCGTCCTGTTCGGTGGCCAGGCTAAACTGTGCATCGGTAATTTTATAATGGAGGTATTCAGCCCCGGGAATACTTCCCCTGGCTGAAATACTGTTGTTGCGGCTATCAAAGCTGCCCGATACTAAAATGGGTTGCCCCAGGTGGAGCTCCGGTGCCATTTGATTCAAGACAGGATCCTGGTTTATCCTGAGATCAAAAGCAACCTGCTGTGGGGGAGTCTCAATTTTTTCTGCGGCAGGGGAGCCCTTGTAATAATGAGAAAGTGAATTTAAAAAAGCCCCTCCTATTTGTGTGAGCTGATACTCTCCGCTGAGATTTGCATTGAGGAATTGGGATTTCAGCTGAATACTGTCCCGGGCGGCCGTAGCAGTGGAGCGTATTTGAATGCTGTCCAGCAAGAATTGCTGCTCCGGGTTTTCTGCCACAATACTGGTTAGAAAGATCTGCCCATTGAGGTAGTCCGGATCTGCAGTGGAGAGATCGGCCGTTATTTTACCACTTAATTTTAACGGGGAAGAATATAAATTCAGGGAATCCAGGACCATCTTTTTAAGATTTGCGGAGAGTTGGACCGAGGGATATTCTCCCTTAAAACTTCCGCTGGCAAGCAGGTCAAAACCCAGGTTCTGATCCTCGGAGGCCGCTTCTGAAGAAAATAACCCATTTTCAATTTTTCCCTCAAATTTCAAATCTCGGTACACATAGCTGTTATAGCCTGCCTTTAATACCGCCGCCGAGGCAGTTGCATTTGCCCCTTGTGGTTCAAAGCCAATGCCATCCACCTCAGCCCTGAGACTGATCTCTCCAAGGGAATCATTTTTCAAAAACCTTCCCAGGTCAAAATCATTTAAAACAAGCGAGGCCTTGTATTTTTCCCTGTTCTTTTGCCTCCTGTCAAGCCTTGCGGAGATTTGCCCGTTTCCGGAGCTGCTCTGCAGCTGGAGATCTGTATCAAAGCTTGCGAGGGTTCCTTTAAAGCTGCCATTTACACTCAAGCGCTCCGGCAACAGGAACTCCGGGGGAATGCTTCCCTGGGGCACAAATTGATCGATGTCGCGGGAGGTAGAGGTGAGCTCTCGAATGTTAAGATTGTAATAGGCTGTTTCCACCTCGGGCAGCCCGGTGATGGTTCCGCGTGCCGATACAGAGGTATTCCCAATTCCGGAAACCTCCAGGGCTGCAATTGCCAGGCTGCCGATTTTTCCAGTCACCTTGGCGCTGATTTTCATCACGGCCCTGGGGTAGCCTTTAAAGGGAGGGGTGTCCCGGAGGTTTGGAACCAAAAGCAGAATATCCTGGAATCCAAGGCTGCTGTTCTGAAGATTGGCATCGATTTCAAGATCTCCCGGGTGGTCTGCCAAGGCCTCTATGGAAGGATATTCCAGTACAATTTTATCTCTTAAGAGTGAATTTGGGGTTTCCAGGTACAGGTCCTTGAGATAAGTAGTGGTGCTGCCGTATAGGAAATCGGTTTTCAGGGATTTGATATAAAGCCCCCTTTGGTCCTTAAAGGTGGAGGATTTTATATTTCCCGAGATCGTATCTGCACTGTAATAAAAATCTTCGGCCTCGAGATTCAGATCGGTCAAATGCAGCTCGGCAGCATTAAATTCTCCGGATGGGGGAACCTGGTTTTCATCTTTGAAATGGAAATCCAGTTCGCCGAGGGCTACCTGCGCCAAATTGACCTTCCAATTATTGGGGGCAGCAGCCTGGGCAATGCTGTCCTGGAGAGGGGGCGTTTTTTCAAGAATAAATCTGCCTTTTAGCCCGCTGAGCTCCATGGTTTCAATTGAGGCCAATTCCTGCTCCAGGTCTAATTCCTCAAAGCTCAGGGTGAGCTTGTCAAGGAGTAGGGATGAGTTCATATTTTCCTGGGCAGAGGCATATTCAAAACCAAAATTGGTGAGTGCTATTTTTCCCAGTTTCAATTTCAGGCCAGGAGCATCCCCCGGGATCTCCCCGGTTTGGGTATCCTTTATTGGGAGAAACTCTTCCACCAATCCCTGGTTTAAATCGAGATAAAAACCATCCACGGCAATCTCAGGAATCTCAAAATCCAGCTTTTCCAGATCGAATTTCCTGATCCGGGTCTCAAAATGGGTAAGCTCCAGCTTGATCGCAGTTTTGGTAAGGGAGTCCTCTAACTGGAAATGAATCCTATCCAGGTTGATCCTATCTATTGAAACGCTCATAGCATCGATGGTATCCTGAGTTTCGGATGTGAAGGCCTCCACGAAATAATCAAAATTAAATACAGAATCCCGGTCTCTTGTGATCCTGGCAACAACTCCTTCTGCTTCTATCGAATTTATCTCCAGGGAATTGCTGAGTAATTTGAAAAGGCTGATCTCGAGCGCGAGGCGCTGCCCGAATAATAAGGTGTCCTGTTTTTGATCTTCAAAATAGAATCCTCTTAAAATTATTTTTTTGGGAAGGCCTATTTCCAGCCGGTTGATAGTTACCGGGGTTTTTATTTTTCCTTCAATAAAGGTGACCGCCTGCTTCTTTATGTAGTCTTGAACCTTGGGGATTTGAATAAGAAGGACCAGGAGCAGGAAAAGCACCAGGATGCTGCCCACTGCCCACAATAGAATTTTAAAAAATTTCCTCAGGAATTTTTCCAAGTCTTAATTTATTTAAGGCTAAAGATACTAACTTAAAAAAGCAAGCTTGTTAAAATTAAGCGAAACAAGGAACCTGCCTCCTAAATTAGTGGGAGTTGCCCCAAAAGCCCTGTTAGATCGGCTGAATTAATGGATGCTTTAATTAAGAGATCAAAAGTGCCGGATACACCTCCCTTGGCCCTTTATTTTCAGGCGATGGCCACTCCTATAATTTTACCTATACCAAAGGTTATTCCTGCGGCGGCTAAACCAAACAAGACCTGGCGCAAACCCGATCTGGTAACCGATCTCCCTGTGATAAGGGTAATGGCGGCTCCAATCAGGAATAATCCCAGGGTGCTCGAGGCTACACTTAAAATAAGGGCTTTATTGCCGGTAAAAAAGAAAAATGGAAATACCGGAATTATCGCCCCGGCAATAAACAGAAAGAAGGAGGCTAGTGCGGCTTCCCAGGGGGAACCTTCCAATTCTTCCTGGTTAATTCCCAATTCTTCCGTGATAAGCACCTGTTTTGTCTGCTCTGGATCTGCCCAAATTTTCTCCACGGCCCTTTCGGCATCCTGTTCCGAGAATCCTTTTGCCCTGTACAGAAGAATCAGTTCCTCTTTTTCTTCCTCCGGGTTATTTTCAAGCTCTTCAAATTCCAATTCTATTTGCCTTTCGTAGAGCTCCTGTGAACTTTTTACCGAGATCCATTCCCCCAGTGCCATAGAGATCGCGCCGGCGATCAGTCCTGCCAGGCCAGCGATCAGGATTGGAGCACTCTGTGCAGTTGCTCCTGCCACCCCCATCACCAGGCTCATATTGGAAACCAGCCCATCGTTTGCCCCTAAAACAGCTGCCCTTAGGGCATTTCCGCCAACGGTCCGGTGCCGGCCTTCAATTTTGCTTATATTGCTCCCACTAAGGGATTTCAATGATTTTAAGATAGTTACATGCCTTCCCTCGTGCCCATCAATGGGCTGCTTGTTTTTATTTTTATTGGCTATGCTTGCATAGGTCATGCTCTTTTCGGTATCTGAAAGCACGCTCAGGATAATATTGGTACCAAATTTTTTACCCAGCCAGGCAATGGTTTTGGCCCTTCCCGAGGGGTCTCTTATTTTAAAACCGGGATTTGAAAGGAGTATTTTTTCGTAAAATTTTTGAATATGCTTTTTTTCAATGGCAGCCATTTGCCCGTAAAACTTTTTGAGTTCGGGATCTTCCAAAAGATTCACCATCTGCTGATACAGATAGGCTGTATCTATTTCTCCCTGTATTGCTTTTTCAAGATCCATTTCTTCTTAAGAGTTAAATTAGCGCGCGCTTTCAGGACAAAGATTGCACAAATTATCAGGATTCAACCCGGTTAAAACTATTTATTGCAATATAAATTCCTGCCGGGACTTCTTTTATTTACTTGCAGAAGCCAGGATCCTCTTTCTCCTCATCGAATTCAGGTCAATCTGAAGTCGACCGTATTTCGGGTTGCCTGATCAACCCTCCACTTGCTCTCTATATAATATGCACAGACCAAACCGGTACTATTCCAGCCTTCAAAAAGCGTTGATTTAGTGGACTGGCAATATTTTTTTATGCCCGGTAATAAATCAGGGTACGAACAACACGGATCACCTTTGATGACATCCGCAAAATGAACTCCGGTCTGACAAGGTGGTAACGGCTATTGCCTAGAGGATCTAAATTTGTCTACCGTACTGGTATAGCTCATTTGAATTTTTTTGTATTGATGCATCAGGTGTAAAATAACGGAAAACAATAGCTGCAACAACAGAGATTTTAGGAAAGTACGCTCGAATTAAACAAAGATAATAAAAGGTACAGTTATAAGTACTTTTTATTATCTTTGTATTATGGATTCAGTAAATTACACAGACTTTCGTTCAAACCTAAAACATTGGTTAGATAAAGTAGTCAATGATGCAAGTGACATCATTATCAAGCGCAATGGCGGCAAAGACCTTGTATTGGTCTCGCTGGACGAGTACAACTCATGGAAGGAGACAACCTATCTTTTAACAGGAAAGAACAGAGCTGTTTTATTACACTCTATTGAGGAACTGGAAGCAGGTAAAGGACTTGAAAAAGACTTAATTGAATAATGAGATTAACTTGGTCTATGACCTCATGGGAGGATTATTTATATTGGCAAAAGTTCGATAAGAAAATAGCTAAACGAATCAATGAACTCATTAAAAGCTGTATGCGAACTCCTTTTGAGGGCATAGGGAAACCCGAGGCCTTAAAGGGAGATTTGCAAGGTTATTGGTCAAGACGCATCACCTCGGAACATCGTTTGGTCTATAAATACGTAGATGAACAATGCTCAATAGCAGCTTGTCGTTATCATTACGGAAAATAATCTCAAAAAAACAAAACCCGAATTTGCAGAAAAACACTCTTGATCCCTGAAGATGGTTGCCAGATCCAGAAGGTTGGATGCCCATCGAATCCAAATCAGAAGGTACGCTACAAGGGGTTTAATCCAGAATAAATTTAAACCCTGCCGAGAGGATATTCGCGTTAAAACTGGTGTTCCGGTCATACCTGTTGTATTCCAGATCTATGCTTTTCATTCCAAAATGCCAGAGGTGGAATTTTGTAAAAATATCCGTATAATTAACTCCTATCCCGTATTGGTTGGCATTGAATTCGGAGAGATCGTAATCTGAGGTGTAATATTTTTCTGTCGAAAGATGCTTATTATAGCCTGCGAAATAATCCGACCGGGTCTGGGTGTAGTAGCGGTAGGAGGGATATACAGTAAATCCGTGACCCAGCTTCACGGGCAATTCTATCTTTGCGGTATGCGAATCAATTCCCCAATTGTCGGTATAATAGCGGTAATGGGTACGAAGCACTAAGAACTCATTGAGGTAATAATTCAGATTTGCGCCCAGGGCCAATTTATTCCTGGTTTCCGGAAGTCGCTCCACATCATCGGCAAGATGAAATTCCTCGATAAAGGAGTCTGCTATATCCTGAAAATAAACCCGCTGAAAAGGCATGGAAAGCAATCCTTCCTGTCTCACTACATCTACCGAGAGCAAGCCCTGGAATTTCTTAGATAAAATTTGGGAAAAACTCCCTCCAAGAGCGTAGGAATTTCTTTTTTTGTCATTAAATCCCTTGAATTGAGGATTGTAATTGGGGTTCCCGGTGATGGTGTATTTGCTAATGTCAAAATCCTCCCTGTCTTCCCCTGAGTTGAAATTCCTGAGTTCAATAGGGTAGATCAACTTCCAGGAGTCCAGAAAAATAGTTGTATTGATGGAAATTTCGGTATTTTTTTCATTAAAAAGTCGGGTGTAGCTGCCGCCAAAACCAAGAGAGAAATAATCGTATTCAGTTGCAGCGGAAAGTTTGCCTGTCCATATATTATTCCGGTCGTCTGAACTGTGGGAATAACTCGTATTGATCCCTGCCCAAAGATCCGCAGAGGAAGCTCCCGAAGAAGCCTGGAAAGGATTTGCGGGATTCTTTCCGTCAAAGGGGTTGATGTTACTCGAGGAGGCCGAGGTGTAGGCGGAGATCCCCGCATCTACGCTCAGGACATCATCCTGGTTTAAAGGTACTGAAACCACAAAGGTGGGGGTAAGGTCTGTCAGGTGTTCGTCTCCAATTCCGCCGGAAACAGCCGCATTTTCGCCTTCCTGGAGATAGTAACTGCTCAGAAATTCTATTTCCATTTTTTCCAGCACCTTTTTCTTGTAGGGCTGGGGTGCTTCCTGCTGCTCTTCCTGAGCATAACCGGTACCGCTTAAAAATATAAAAAGGAGTATAAAGGAGTAATTTTTCATCAATGCTGCTTTGTTCTGGTTCATGCGGAATAAGATTTCTATAAATTTTAATTACAACCGCAACCCCCGCCGGTTTTTCCTCCAACTGCTCCGGATGCCGATTCCCGGTACGCGTGAAAACTGGTTTTGAAGCGTTCCACACTTCTCGGAGCTAACACCATATCTGGGTCACTTAAAGCTATTTTTTCATATTCTTTAACCACGCTGCAAGACTGCAGGGTAAAAACAATGCAGGCCAGGCCAATTATTTTTTTCATCTGTACTACTGTATTTTTTATTAATTGAACTTTTTAAACAATTATTCTGAACCTGAACCATTGTTTAGGATGATATTTTTGGAGGTGTGTAATTTGTTGTTTTCATCGACCAAAATACATTCAACCCCTTTGAGTTGATTGATGAAATCCAGGCCTACCTCTACACCCATAACAAAAACTGCGGTTGCCAGGGCATCCGCTATTTCGGCAGAAGGACTTAGTATGGTCGCGCTTATAATTCCGGTGGTGGGATATCCAGACCTTGGGTCTATAATGTGGGAATAGCGTATAGTGTCAAAGCGCACAAATTTTTCGTAGTTTCCGGAAGTTACTATGGCCGAATTGTCTATTGGCAGCCAGGAGAAGGCTTTTTCTTTGTTCAGAGGATTGGTAATGGCAACCATCCAGGGTTTCCCATCGGGTTGTTTCCCCCAGGTATTCATATCGCCGGAGGCATTTATAATTCCGCCTTTTACGCCCTTTTCCATTAAAAGAGTTTTGGCTTTGTCTGCAGCATATCCTTTGCCGATGGCGCCAAAACCAATTTTCATTCCTTCTTTTGTCAGAAATACCGTGGATTTTTCTTTATTTAACAGGATGTTTTTATACCCAATTTTTTCTACCGATCTTTTAATTTCTTCTTCTGAAGGTTTTTCGGTCATGGAGCCGTCGAATTTCCAGATTTTGTCCATCGAAGCATAACTGATATCAAAAGCCCCATCGGTGAGTTTTGAAATTTTAAGGGCGCGTTCTATAAGATCAAAAAGCTCTTTGTCTACCCGGACTTCCTGAATTCCTGCATTTTTATTGATCGCTGAGCTTTGGGAATTGGGATCCCATGAAGATATCAGGTGCTCTATCCTGCTTATTTCCAAAATTGCCAGGGCAATAAAGCCATCGGCTTCCAATTGATTGTCTGCCACAACGCTAATGTCAAAACGGCTTCCCATGAGCTTGGTAGTTTTGCGGAAAGTCTGTTGGGCCTGAAGACTACAATTGAAACCCAGGAAAACGGCAATTAAAAATTTGCTCATTCGTTTCTTTTTTCAAAGGCTGTAAGCAGCCCAATGTATTGTGTGGGAGTAGCTTTTTTATATCCTGTTTCCCCAAGCACCTTTCCATCTCTGTTGAGTACTACCACAAAAGGGAAGTATCCGGCAGGATTGTATTTTTCGGCCAACAAGGTGTTTTTTCGTATTTGTTCTGAATCCAGTTGATTCGCTTTTCTTCTCGGAAAATCGGCCTTGAGCATCACAAAATGTGACCTTGAAAATTCCCTGAAGGTCTCGGTGCTCCATATCTCTCGGTCTAACTTTATGCAGGGCCCACACCAGTCTGACCCTTGAAATACCAACACGATATTTTGATTTTTTTTCACAGCCAAGGCCTTGGCTTCTTCAAAATCTTCGGTCCAATCCTGGGCGAAAATAAGGCTGGTACCCATCAGAAACAGCACTAAAAAAAAGTTTGTTCTCATATTCGATCTTTATTGTTTTTTAAAAAATAATTTGTTTTTTTATCTGGATAAGTTCACTTTCATAATAATGAATCTCGGTTCTATTGAAGATAAACGTCATTTATATTAGGTTATTTTTAATAATATTCTATTAGTCTTAAATTATTTAAAAAAATTTCAGGTTCAATGGGTGTTTATTTATAAATTTCTTATAAAAATAACATATTCAGAGTGTTGTGGCAAACAGCGGTATAAAAATAATTAATACAAAGGGGAGCAACTCCAACTACTCGTTAATTAAATTGAAGGCCCCGCTCACCAAAAATTCAGAATTTTCATTAAAATCCTCTGCATTTTTAATTTGGGTAAACCCCTTTGCAGTTCTTCCAATCTGAATTTCCTTTCTGTCAAATTTTATTCCTTGGGTATCTTCCTGGGTTTTCAGTAATACATAATACAGATCTTCTATATTTACAATAGCGCCCTGAGGTAAAGCGGGCAGAGAATCGGTGGTAGTGAAAATTTCCGCCTCCACATACATTCCCGGGGCAAAGAAACGTATCTCCTGCTCATGGGTTAAATGCACGTGGACATTTGCGGTCCTTTTTTGGGCATCAATAGATTTACTGATCAGATAAACTTTGCCCTGATAATATGTACTTCCTTCTTTCTGTAGCCTGAACTGGATTTGTTGTCCAATTTCAACTTGCGGGAAATCAGTTTCAAAAATGTTCAGTTCAATATGTAAATGATCGGGGTTTGTGATGGTTACAGCTATATCGGCAGGATTTAAGAACATCCCTTTTTCTGCATTTACTGAGGTGATATATCCGCTAATTGGCGCTGTTACTGAAATTTCGGATCGTATGGTTTTTTCGGTAATAATATTTGGATTGAGGTTCATCATTTCTAATTTCTTTTTCAAGGATTCATAGCTAGCGGAGATTACCCGGTATTGGCTTTCTGCCTTGAGAAAATTTTTCTGTGAGGTTACATTGTCTTTTACCAATACTTTTTGTCGTTCAAAATCACCTTTTAAATAGCCTAATTGCGCTTTTGCTACCAGAAAATCTTCCTGCAATTGCACATAATCAGGATTCTCCAGGGTGAATAAAACCTGCCCCTTTTTTACCTCCTGACCTGGCAGAAGACTTAATACTTTTACATAACCACCAAAATAAGCACTTACCGAAGCCTTGTTTTCCGGCGGCACGTCAAACATCCCATTGGTTTTAACCCCTTGGTGGAATTCCTTGATGGAGAGTTTTCCCAATTCCATGTGGGAGGAAGAAAACTGTGAGGCTGTGATTCTTACCTCTCCAGAATTCACTTTGTCTTCAAGTGCAATGGGCTCGTTGGAATCCTTGCCGGAATTACAGGAAATAAGGCTGAGGGTGACAAAGGTAAAAAGTACAAAAGCTTTCATTGAAATTCGCTTTTTATGTTCAATTTGTTGGGTGTGTTTCATGGCTTTAATATTTTTTATCCATGCTAATTGATGAGATAATTAGCTTCCAAAACGGTGTTGTTGTACTGGAGGAGAGCCTCGAGATAGTTCCTTTCTATGTTTTTTGCATTTTCGAGCAGTTGAACGTATTCCAGAAAGTCGATTTCCCCATTTTGGAATGACTTTTCTGCGCTCATAAACAATTCTCTTGCGAGTGTTTTTCCCTGGTTTTCATAATAGCGGATCCCTTCTTCGTATTTTAACAGGTCCGACAACAAGCCTTGGTAGTGAATTTTTAAAGTGGAGCTGTAATTTTCAAATTCATACTGCACAATCTGAGTTTCAGTTTTGGCAGCATTTATTTTTGCCTTTTGATTCCCAAACCAAAGCGGAAATGCCATTCCCACCTGGAATCCCTGGTAGGTTTTTGCATTCTCGAAATTATTGGTGCCAGAGAACAAGGAAACCTGCAGCTCCGGTAACAATTTTTGTCTTTCCAGGGATAAAGATGCTTCCGAAAGAGCTTGCAGCTCCTGATAATAGCTCATCCCGGGGTGGTTTTCTAAATCCTGGGTCAGGAGCTGTAATTTTGGAACTTCCTGGGTTGGGATCACATAGGCAGAATCGGATTGCATCCATTGTTTTAATTCCAAATGGGATCTATTCACATTTTGCTGGCCTTGGCTTAACAAAATTTCGATTTCCCTTTGTTTGGATTCCGCGGTAAGTTTTTCCAGATAGTTGGTTTCCCCCACCTCATACCGGCGATTTGCCCCGTAGGCGAATTGGGAATACAAACTATCCAGGAAAGCATAGTTTTTCACGGTGTTTTGCCAGAATAGAACCCTGAGGTAGGCCCTTGAAACTTCCCTGGTGATCAGTCTGCTGTCCAGAGTGAATTGTTGTTGGGACAGCGCAGCCTTTGCCTTGTAAACTTTTCTCTGAGCGCCATAAATGCTTGGGAATTCAAGGGTTTGACTTAGCCCCCAAACCCTAAGGGGCTGATTGTTTTCTGCCAGGTTGCTCTGATCATAATTATAATAGACCTGAGTTTTTTCAATATTGAAAGCCGTAGCTATCAATTGCTCGTTTTGTTGCACTCTTGCCCCCGATGCTCTCAGGGCTTTGTTGTTTTCCAGGGAAATTTGAATCGCCTGATCCATCCTTAGAGGTTTCTCTTGTGCCGATGCCATAAAAGGAATTACACTGAGAAAAATCAAAAGCAGGGAAACCCTCGCCGGCCTTAGTTTGGGATGAGCTCTTTTCCTGTCAAACATGGCATAAAGTACCGGCAGGACGATCAAAGTTAGGGCAGTTGCGCTGATTAAACCTCCCACAACTACCGTCGCGAGCGGTCGTTGTACCTCGGCCCCTGCAGAGCTGGAAATAGCCATCGGTAAAAATCCCAGGGCGGCAGCCCCCGCAGTAAGCAAAACCGGACGAAGTCTGTCTCTTGTCCCCAGTATGATCCTCTTGTTTATATCTTCAATACCCTGGGCTTTGAGCTCCTTAAAATGTTCTATAAGTACAATCCCATTGAGAACAGCGATTCCAAAAAGGGCAATAAACCCGACCCCGGCAGAAATGCTAAATGGCATTCCGCGAAGGTATAACAGCAGCACGCCACCAACGGCAGACATAGGAATGGCACTGTAAATTATAAGGGCTTCCTTGACCGAGTTGAAGGCAAAATACAGCAGGATAAAGATCAAAACCAGCGCCACCGGAACAGCGAAGAAAAGCCGTTCTTTTGCACTGCGCAGGTTTTGGAACTGACCTCCATAGGTGATGCTGTACCCAGTGGGAAGTTCAATATCCCGCTCGATGATGGTTTGCACATCTCCAACTACTGATTCTAAATCGCGGTTTCTCACATTTACCCCAACTACAATTCTTCGCTTGGTATCATCGCGGGAGATCTTAGCAGGTCCTTTGCTATAACTGATGCTTGCAAATTCACTTAAAGGCAGTTTGTTTCCATTAGGCAATAGAACGGATGCGGTTTTTATGTTGTCTATATCCTTACGGTGGTCATCGTCAAAACGAACGACCAGATCGAATTGTTTCTCCCCCTCAAAGACGGTCCCCGCAGATTTTCCCGCAAAACCGGTGGTAATCAGATTGTTTAGATCTTCCACATTCAGACCGTATTTGGCAATTTTCTGACGGTCAAAGGCAACCGACATTTGTGGCAGCCCGGTGATCTTTTCCACGATAATGTCTACAGCCCCATCCACCCCCTGAATGGCCTTTTGAACTTCCTGGCCTTTTTTATAGAGGATGTCCAAATCTTCCCCAAATATTTTAATGGCCAGATCTGCGCGAACCCCGGTAATCAATTCATTGAAACGCATCTCGATGGGTTGGGTAAATTCATATTCAATTCCCGGAATCTCGGAAAGTGCAGTCTTAAATTTTTCAGCCAATTCGTCCTTGCTTCCCGCAGAGACCCACTGGCTTTTTGGTTTGAGTTTAATTATGACATCGCTTTCTTCCATAGACATGGGATCGGTAGGCACCTCGGCGGCACCTATACGGCTTACCACCTGATCTACCTCGGGAAAGGTATTGAGGATTTTTTCTATGCGTGTGGTGGTTTCTATTGTTTTGGTCAGGGTAGTTCCTGTTTTTAAGACCGGTTGAATTACAAAATCCCCTTCATCCAGGGTTGGAACAAATTCCCCGCCCATGGTGGAGAAAAGAATTCCTACGCCTATCAAAAGTGTTATTGCCATTCCCAGGACCAATTTCTTTTCTCGAAGTGCCCAAATAATGGTTGGGGAATACTTTTGCTCAAGAAAATGGATGAGCCGGGAGGAAATGGTTTTCTTGCCGGGATCCGAGGGTTTTAAAAACATGGAAGCGACAACGGGAACGTAGGTGAAGCACATAAGCATAGCGCCAATGAGTGCAAAACAAAACACCAGGGCCATAGGGCGAAACATTTTTCCTTCTACGTTTATCAGGGAGAGAATGGGAATAAATACGATGATGATGATGATCAATTGCCCAAAAACGGCCGAGCGCATCATTTTTGTAGCACCCACAAAGGTTATTTTATTGATTAAATTTTGTCTTTCTTCTTTTGGCAACTTAAGGATCTGAGATCGTTCACCTGTTATTTTAAATGCGATAAACTCAACAATAATGACCGCGCCATCAATAATGATCCCGAAATCGATGGCTCCTAAACTCATCAGATTGGCATCCACTTTAAAAATATACATCAGGGAAAGGGCGAACAATAAAGAGAGGGGGATCACAGAGGCCACTACCAATCCGGAGCGGAGATTTCCTAAAAGCAGGACCACCACAAAAATAACGATCAGACATCCCAGGATCAGGTTTTCAGCAATGGTAAAGGTGGTTTTGCCAATTAGTTCACTCCGCTCCAGAAAGCCGTTGATGTAAATTCCTTTGGGAAGGGAATTTTCTATTTCAGAGACACGCTGTTTTACTGCCTCAATAACTGCTTTGGAGTTGGCATCCTTGAGCATCATGATCTGGCCCAAGACTTTTTCCCCTTCTCCATTCCCAGTAATAGCCCCAAATCTATTTGCTTTTCCAAAGCCTACACTAGCGACATTTTTAACTAAAATTGGGGTGCCATCCCTGTTTTCTACTAAAATGTTTTCGATATCTTCCAGGGAAGAAACCAAACCTTCCCCTCGAATAAAAAAGGTTTCATTTGTTTTTTCAATATATCCCCCGCCTGCAACGCTGTTGTTCTTTTCTATAGCAGCGAACACCTCACCAATGGAGAGATTTAAGGAACGCAATCTCTCCGGATTAACAGCTACTTCGTATTGTTTGAGGTGACCGCCCCAGGTATTGACCTCTACCACGCCCGGAATCCCGGAAAGTTGACGTTTTACCAACCAATCCTGGATGGTGCGCAATTCCATTATGGAATATTGATCCTCGTAAGAATCTTCAACCTCCAGAGTGTATTGGTAAATTTCACCAAGTCCGGTAGAGATGGGACCCATAAAAGGCACCCCAAATGCTGTGGGGATCTTTTCTTCGGCACTTTTTAGTTTTTCTGCGATCAGTTGCCGGGGGAGGTAGGTCCCCATGTGGTCTTCAAAAACTATGGTAACCACCGAGAGTCCGAATTTTGAAACGGATCTTATTTCTATCACGCCAGGCAAATTTGCCATTTCCAGTTCTACAGGATAGGTTAGAAATTTTTCCACATCCTGGGTGGCAAGGTTTCGGGAGGTGGTGATCACCTGTACCTGGTTGTTGGTTACATCCGGAACAGCTCCAATGGGAATGTTGAACAAGGAATAGGTCCCAAAACCAATAACGCCCAGGGTAAAAAGCAAGACAATCAGCTTGTGATGAATGCTGTATTGGATGATCTTTTCTAACATCTAAATGCGATTAAATTCTCTGGCTCAAAAGTAGACTGGCAGCCTAAGAGGCAAATAAAGGTTTTCTTAAGAATTGCTTAAGATCTAGGTTATTCTTGTTCAGTGCTTCTTTTTCCAATTAAATATAAGAATAAATGATCGGTAATTGCAGGGAATAAGTCACAATCGCAACTTTTTAATTAAAAATAAAAGGCCCCGGAAAAAATCCGAAGCCCCTGAAGATCACTAATCAACTCACGTAAAATGGATACTAATTAAGAGCATCCAATTTGATGAAATTCTCTGCATCTGACATTGAAATTTCACAGCGTTTCGGAGCTACAGAGTCGTAGGTATTTCCACAGGTCGGACATAGGAAATAAACGCTGGGCAAGGATTGGACATTATTGTTTTCCAAGGCCTCCAGTGCTTTTAAATAAAGATCCCTGTGTTTTTCTTCAACCTTGTAGGCATAAGTCAGGCTTATTTGCGACATATAATTTCCTGCCTTATTTGCATTTTTAATGAATTCGGGATACATGGTAAAGAATTCATAACTTTCACCTTCTATAGCATCCTCTAAATTTTCTTTTGTTGTTTTAACCGTAAATTCAGGGGTTATCTCAGGTGTTTCCTTCCCTGCCCGTTCAATAATAATTTTATGATTATTGGCGTGAATATTTTCGGCTACTGCAGCAGCCTTAAATAACAGGGCGATTTGGAAATAACCTTCTTCGTCTGCTTTTTTGCTGAATGCAGTATATTTCGCACTTGCGGTAGTTTCCCCTTTAAAAGCGGCTTGCATATTTTCCATATTCAGGGCAGCGGCATCAAGGTCGCGCTCAGCTACAGCTACTGCCAGATCTTTAGTTTCTTCAATGATGATCTTTTCGCTTGATTTATCATTACAAGATTGAAACAGCCCGGCTGAAACTGCTGCTCCAAGAATTAATACAATTACTGATTTTTTCATTTTTTTTATATTTAAGTTATTTAATTAATTATATGCCAAATTTCCTGGGATGTGATTTTAGTCTCTATTCGTTTTTTCTTAAGATATGCTTAAAGATCACAAGAGAATAACCGGTAGATGTGGAGCATTATTTTTCGGTTGCAGATCCGAAATCAGGAAGAGCCAACTCAATTCCTGCGCCGTGTTTAAAAACCAGTTGACCTCCCAAATAACCGGTTCTTGTTATAGAGATAAAAAGGGCGGTGAACAAGATCATTGCTGCCCAATTTGCCCAGCTGCGTTGATACTTGAAATAGTAGAGGGCAACACTAAACAATGCTGTGATTATAGCAAGCCAAAGGCTTATTAGAGCAGCTTCCTCGTGTAATTCCATGGGAGTTTCAAGAATCCCGTCTTCCATTCCTTCCCCGGCATAGCTACCGCTTATATAGGCTGTAATGGCGCCCAAAGCCCCAAGAAGCAATAGATAGAATGCAGCATTCTTATAAAATTTATTTTTGCTAAAAAGACCAATTACCTCTGAGAGAAACCCTACCATTAACAAGGCAATGGGAAAATGAATGATCATGGCGTGAGCGTGGGTTGCTGTCATTGGAATATTTTTAAAGATTAATAATCAAATGTACAGCTGCCTTTCTGTGGTTTCTCTGAAGGTTTTCTTAAGATAGGATTAAAATTTAATCACAAAGCTAGTGCCCTTATTTAATTCACTTTCCACAACAATTGTCGCATTGATGGCAAGAGCCGCTTTTTTTGCGATGGAAAGCCCCAGCCCATTTCCAATAATACCCTTGTGGTTTAAGGCATCTGATCTGAAGAAGGGAATAAATAATTTTTCCAGATCTTCCTTCACAATACCTATTCCCTCGTCTTTTATTACACACTCAAGACCCCTTGCATTCCTATTCAAAGAGATGGTTATCTCCGAGTTATCTCGCGAATATTTTACCGCGTTGAGAAGAATGTTATCTAAAATTAAATGGGAATAGTAATAAGGGCTCAAATCATTTTTTATCCCCTTAGTATTGACATTGACTTGCAGGTTTTTGGTACTGATGGCCTTTGAGTGGGAGGCAATAATTTCAGAAACTATTTGAGAAAGAGATTTTTTTTCATTCTGCAGCGTTGGTTTTTGGGAATCAAACCGCGCCAAAAGCAGGAGTTGTTCCAGGGTATTGGTCATTTTATCCACTTGTGTCAAAGATATTTTTACTTTATCTTCATATTCCTGTTGTGTCCTGGGTTTCCGGATGAGCACCTCCAGGGTGCCTCTCAGGGTGGCAAGGGGAGTTCGCAATTCGTGCGAGGCATCTGAGGTGAATTGTTGCTCTCTCTGCAGCGTGTTTTCAATGCGGTTAAGCAATTCATTGATAGAGGCAGATAATTGATATAACTCGTCTTTGTTTGGGGGCAAAGTTACCCGTTCATTCAAGGTGCTTCTGGTGATCCTGTTGGTGGTGTTTGTGATGTTTTGGATGGGAATAATACTTCGCCCTGCCAGGTACCGGGAGACAAAAAATAACCCGACCAGGACAATCGGGAATAGGATTAACAGCGTGTTCCTGAGCTTTAAAAGCACCATTTTTGTGTCTTCCAGGGACATCGCAGCTATGATATATCCTTTGATCGTATCCTGATGTTCAATAGGGATCTGCACTTGCCGGATACTGCGGTTATTTAATTTGGTATTGAAATTTTCCCCCAAGGTTTTTGAACCTTCAAAAGGAAGTGCTGCGTCCTTTAAATTGGGCGATTTATCCATTAACCGCCCCGAGGCATCGGTAATTTGAATAAAAACGGGATTTATGTGAACTTCCCTGTGTTCTGTTTCTTCCCATTCTGCCTTGTTGGTGAAGTAGAGGGTGTTTTCTTTTATATCAATTTCATCAGTATGCTTTCGCGCTTCAAAGGACAACACAGTATCCAGGTTTTTAAAAACCGTATTTTGAACAATCAAATAAATGATACTAAATACCAAGGCAATAATGATGGCAGTTGCCAGCATATAATAAATAGCCAATCGGTTTTTGAAACTCAAATTCATTTTTCTTTTGCAATATATCCTATCCCTCTAAGGGTTTGAATATATTCATGCTCTTGGTTAAAGTGTAATTTTTTGCGCAGGGCGTTCATATAAACATCAATAACCCCGGTATTATAGTCAAAATGAATGTCCCACACGCTCTCTATGATCCTGCTTCTCCGGCATACTTTTCCCTTGTTGCGGATTAGGTATTCCAAGAGGGCAAATTCCTTTTGGGTGAGGTGAATTTCTTCCTGGTTTTTAAAAACCTGGTGTGAATTTATATCCAGGGTGATGCTGCCCAAGGTGAATTTTTGTTGTTCGCCGGTTTTGGTCCTTAATTGCACCCGAATGCGCTCCAGGAGTTCTTCAAAATGAAAGGGTTTTTTGATATAATCATTAGCCCCTGTTTGCAGGCCAAAAATAGTTTCATCTAAAGTATCTTTCGCCGTGAGGAATATGACCGGGGTCTCCGAATTCACTTTTCGAAATTCCCGGCATATTTCAATTCCGCTAATCCCCGGGAGCATCCAGTCCAATAAAAGGATGTCATATTCACAGGAAAGGGCGAGGGCCAGACCCCTTTTTCCTTCTTCGGCAAGATCGACCGCAAAACATTCTTCCTCCAATCCTTGTTTCAGAAAACTTGAGATGCCGGGTTCATCTTCTACAATTAAGATTCTCATAGTGCAAAAATGCGATAATTGGTCTAAAATTACATGAATGATTCCTTAAGATTCGCTTAAAAAAGGTTTATTCGCTTTTGAGATTACATTTTCTTGTTCAAGCTATTTTAGAAAACCTGAAGTTGCGAAATTCAGAATATTTCAGAAACCAACTTCAAATCTCAAATTCTTCTGCAGGGACAGTGTAGGAAATCAAAAAGGGAAGCCAGTGCCTTGATAAAAAAAAACGTATTTTAGTGCTTTAATTGCCACTTGAAGAAACCAAAATGAAACATCCTAAAGAATAAAATCTCTCACCCCGAAAAATGATTTTATGGATGTTACATACATCTGCAAAACAAAACAGATATGAAATGGGCAGCCCCGAAATCCGAAGGGAAGCCCCAATAAAGAACTGCGAAATACAAAGACCAATAAAAAACTATATTAAATACGTACGTATGAAACAATTAATATACATATTCATTGCCACCTTAACCATGATGGCTTGTGATAACCCAAAAGAAATCAGTTCTTTTGATCCCGTGAAATGGGAAAAAAGAATGATGGATATAAGCCAAAAAGATTCCCTTGAAGTTGGTAAAACCTACCTGTCGATCTATTCTCAAATTTACAGTGTGACAGAACATAAAACCCATAATCTTACCGCTATGGTCAGTTTGAGAAATACAAGTCCCTCTGATACTATCTATCTGCTTAAGGCGGATTATCACGATACGAAAGGGCATTTGATAAGAACTTATTTTGACAAGGCTATTTACCTTTCCCCTTTGGAAACCGTTGAGATCGTAATAGAAGAAACTGATGTTATAGGCGGTACTGGTTCAAATTTTATTTTTGAATGGAGCATCCCCAAATCGGCCTCTGAACCTCTTTTTGAAGGCATCATGAATTCCACTACCGGGCAGCAAGGGATCTCTTTTGTAACAGACGGGATAAGGATAGACTAAATTATTCCGGATTAATACCTATGTGGGAAGATCAAAACAAATACAAGGGAGCCTAAAAGTTGGTATGAAATTAAAGATACTGTTTGGGAAAAAGGAGGATACATTGAAGGCAGGAGCTCGACAGGGATTTTGATTTTTTTAAAATCAGCCTGCTCCTGAGAAAGGCAGGAGAAAAAAAATTAACTCAAGAGCCCCCTGCAGCATGATTTGACAAAAAACAAACCTGTAGTTCCCCCGGAGGAAAACAATAAAAGAAATCTGACTTAAATACCCTTTAGGTTATCCTGGAAAAAAGGCCTGGTGGAGGGGTGAAGATTTCAACCGAGGGGTGATAACCCACTTTTTACAAGATTTGGAGCATCGCTGTTTAACAAATATTCTTCGGAAATTCGCCCTGAAAATTAAAGCCCTGTTCAAATCATTTGAACAGGGCTTTAAAAATAAAAATAACTTCTGAGATCTTATTAGTTTATTGTTTTAATTCCTTTTCCGGAACTGGAAATCCGCGATCCCGCATCAAGGCATCAATGGTGGCATCCCGGCCTCTGAATTTTCTGTAAGCCTCGGCGGGGTCCATCGAGTTTCTTGGGGCAAACAGGTATTTGACCAGTTTTGCAGCAAGCTCCTTATCGTAGAATCCACCCGGAGCCTGGGCGAATGCCTCCGCGGCATCGGCCGTTAGCACATCGGCCCACAAATAACCGTAATACCCGGTGGCATAACCCTCCCCTGAAAATACATGCCCAAAATGTGGAGAGCGGTGACGCATGACTATTTCCTGTGGCAGATTCAATTCCTTCAGACTTTCTTTTTCAAAGGTCTTGGGATTGATGTTTTCCGGGTCGGTGGTATGGTATTTCATATCCATCAGGGCAGATGCTAAAAATTCAGTAGTCGCAAATCCCTGGTTAAAGGTGGAAGCCTGCTTGATTTTTGCGACAAGTGTTGCAGGAATAGGTGCCCCTGTTTGGTGGTGCAATAAAAACTGATTGATCACCTTATCTGTAGATAACCAACGTTCCAGGAGTTGGGATTGAAATTCGGTATAATCCCGAACTCCGCTGTTTAGCGTTGGGTATTTCACATTTGCAGAGAAGAAGTGCAGGGCGTGTCCGAATTCGTGGAAAAAAGTGGTAGCATCATCCCAGGAGATCAGTGCAGCTTCTCCCGAGGCAGGTTTGACAAAATTTGAATTGTTGGAAGCAAGTACGGTTTGTTTTCCATCAAAGCTGTTGAAATTCCGGTACATGGTTGCCCAGGCCCCGGAGCGTTTACCCTGTCTGGCAAAGGGGTCAAGATACCATAGCCCGATGTGTTCTCCCGAGGTTTTATCGGTAACTTCCCATACCTTTACATCCTTGTGAAAAACAGGAACAGCAGCCTCGGCTACTGGGGTAAAATTGAAATTAAACAATTCTCCCGCTGTAAAAAACAATGCCTGGGTCAGGTTTTCCAGTTGCAAGTATTGTTTTACTTCATCGGAATCCAGATCGAATTTTTGTTTTCTTACCTTTTCTGCATAATACCTGTAATCCCAGGGTTTGATGGTAAGTTCGGCAGTTTGGGCATCCGCCAGGGCCTGCATATCTGCAACTTCCTGCTCCACCCTTGCAAGGGCGGCAGGCCAAACCGCATTCATTAAATCCATCGCATTTTCCGGGTTCTTGGCCATCCTGTTTTGAAGGCGCCATTCTGCAAAGTTGTCATATCCCATCAATTCAACACGCTCATCCCGAAGTTTTAAAATTTCAGCAATGATCTTATTATTGTCAAATTCATCATTATTATCACCGCGTGAATAATAATTGGTCCAAACCTTTTCCCTCAATTCCCGATTATCAGAATAGGTTAAAAATGGATCCATGGAAGATCGGGTATTGGTGATGGCATATTTCCCTTCCTGTCCGCGGTCTGCCGCCGCTTTTGCGGAAGCTTTCGCGAAAGAATCGGGCAGGCCGCCCAACTGGTCTTTTTCGAGAAACACGACGTATTTCTCTTCATCGGCCATCACATTATTTGAAAAAGAAGTATACAGTTTTGAGAGCTCCATATTAATCTCGGCAGTGCGTTTTTTGGCCTGTTCCCCCAGATTTGCACCATCGAGGGCAAATTCCTCGTAAATAAGCTGCACTACCCGCTGCTGATCTGCCTCCAGGGGTATTGCCAGGGATTGCTCGTATACTGCTTTAATGCGCTCAAACAATTTTGTGTTTTGTGAGATTTTGGAAGAATATTCTGAAATTTTTGGTGCCAGTACCTTCTGAATTTCCCTGAATTCCGCGGAAGAAAGGTTGCTGCTCCAGATCCCGTAATAATTAAATGCCCGCTCAAGAGGTTTTCCCGCGCGTTCCATAGCGGCAATGGTATTTTCAAAGCCTGGAGTCTCAGGGCTGTTTGCAATTTTTTCAATTTCTTCCAGATGCAGGGCCATTCCTTTTTCTATGGCTGGTTGCAGCAGGGCCAAATCCATTTTGTCGAATGCCGGAACCCCGCCAAAGGGGCCTACCCATTTTTCCAATAGAAGATTGTCTGAATTTTTTGTTTGTTCCATGTCTGTTTTAGATTGTGGTATTTCCTGTGCCCGGAGCTGATAGGAAGTGGTGCTTCCCAAAACCAGGAGCACTAAAAGTCCGAGAGATTTCTTTTTGTAATTTATCGATTTTCGCTTCATAATAATTATAGAATTTTGGTGTAAAATTTTAATTAAAATTGGAAATTTAAAGATACGAAATAAAGAAGTTAGAATTCTGAGAATAAAAGGGAGTTCAAAAAGGACTAGTAATTAAGTAAAATGATGCTTTTAAATTGGAAAAGCTGGAGCAGGAGGGGAAGTAAAATCATTTTCTGAGCCATCACAGCTCAAATCCTTCTATCTCGATCACCTCCCCAACTCTTAAATCTCCCAGGGTTTCTTTCCCTATTCGCACCCGTACCAGTCTGAGGGTTGGAAACCCAACGGCAGCGGTCATTTTTTTTACCTGGCGGAATTTTCCCTCGGTAAGGGTCAGAGAAGCCCATGAGGTAGGCCCGTGGCGCTGGTCACGGATTTTTTTTCCTCGCTCCGGAAAATCCGGAGGGGTTTCCAGGGAGAAAGCCCCGCAGGGGGCAGTTAGGTATTTCCCGGAGTTAATGCCGATCTCAACCCCGGTTTTCAGCCTTTCAATGGCCTTTTCATCAATAATTCCATCCACCTGCACATAATACTGCTTCTCCACTTTTTTGCTGCGCACCTGCTCGCTCAACTCCCCGCTGGTTG
>JBGSWA010000296.1:0-23475 GCA_041752645.1 Gillisia sp.
ATCAGACTTGGAATACAAGTCATTAATTCCGATAGCAAAACAATCTTTATTAAAAGATGTCGATGTTATTTTTAATACCCGTTTGGCATTTGACAACAGATTTGAAGAGGGAGAATATGAAAGCTCTAACTTTTCTGCTAATCAATTCCGATTAGAAGTTAAAGGTAAAATACATGAAAAGGTAAGCTTTAGATTTCGTGACAGATATACCCGCGAGCATACAGTGGGAGATCTTGACGGTATGAGCAGATCAACAGATCTTGCTTATTTAGTTTTCAAACTCTCACCTCAAACTAATCTTACCGTTGGTAAACAATCTGCTGATTGGGGTGGAATGGAATTGGACTTTAATCCAATTGATATTCTGGAATATAATGACCTTATAGAATATGCCGATAACTATTTAATAGGGGCAGGTATTTCTCATACTTTGAAAGACGGAAAAAATAAATTCGGACTTCAAGCATTAAATACCAGAACAAAATCTTTAGAAGTTCAATATGAAGGACATGATCTTTCCGGGATTACAGCTGCCAAAGCACCCTTGGCATTTGTAACTTCTTGGAGAGGAAGTTTATTTGACGGAAAATTTCAAACAGCGTATAGTTACAGTTACTTCACTGAAGCTAAAGACAAAGCGATGAACTATTTTGTGTTAGGTAATAAGTTGAAGTTAAATAAGCTTACACTTATGTATGATTTTCAATACAGTCTGGAAGATTTAGACAATAAAGGAATTGCTACAGGTATCATTACCACAGGAGACTTTCAAGCTCCGGCACAAGATGTTAAGTATGTTGAACATTGGATGAGAGCAGAATATCAGGTTCAGCCTAGCATTAACTTGCTTTTAACCGTTATGACAAACAATACATATGCTAAATATGACGGTAGTTCAAGCGAGAAATTGGTTACTACTTATGGTTTAATTCCTACCATACAATACTCGCCTTGGAAAGATCTAAACTTAAAGTTTTATGCCAGTTATGTAGCCAGAAAATACGACTACTCTAATTTCTCAAAAACTCAGTTTTCATCTGCAGATAGAAATACAGGAAGATTAAGTATTGGGATTATTGCGCCATTATTGGTTTTATAATCTAATTTAAATTTAACCCTAAGAAAAAGGCTGTCTTCATACGACGGCCTTTTTTTTGCCTTGAGGTGAATAGAATATTGATTTTACTGTTCTTATTTTGAAACTATAACCCCATAAAATACTTGGGGCAAGGAAGTTTCAATTAAGGGATTCTTGGAAAATGGTTTTCCAACTTCAAAAAAATATTTGGTTCAAATTAAAATTAAGTCTTCAACACAACACCCTCCTACAAACTTATAGGCCTGAAATCTTTCAGGACTTTCCAAACATCAATGTTTTATATGCTTGTGTGAATTAGTATAGGAACTTCACTAATTTTCAATCCATAAAGATGAATTTTTCATTTTAAAATTGATATTGAATTTCAAAACTTTTAGCTTAAATTGAAGTATTTGTAACCTGTTAGTACTCAATTAACAATACTTTATAAAAATCTTTATTAAAAATGGGATTCCTAAGTTTAATTTTGCACTGGTGATTTTAACTAATTACCAAACAAAAAATTGAATTATGGCAGAAATTAAAATAAGAAAGAAAAGCCCTGTTTGGCCCTGGGTCCTTTTGTTGATCCTAATAATATTTGGGGTAATTTATTATTTATATTATAAGGGTGATGAAACAACCAATACTGACGATTCCACAATAGAGCAGATAGATGATGACAGTTTTGATTCCCCTTCTGGTAACGAAATTCAGGAAAACAGCGAATGGGATGAAAAGCTTGAAGACTCTTCATCAGTAAATTCAGAAGAAAATATATATTAAAAAGCTGATGTACTAGAACAACCTAGATTTTTTAATATCACCTTGGTGAAGCCTTTGCGGTTAATTAATGGATGTTTCTACAATTTTCTAAAAAGAACCTTTAAAACCAAAAGTTTGGATCTTTTTTCTGAGCAACAAAATCAATTGAATCAAAATAGATTAATTTATAATGAAGCGGATAATGCGCTTAGAAAATTGGATCAACTAAAAAAACAAGCATTATGAAATGAGCATAATGGAAACTCGATACAAACACCAATTAAGATATGCGAATTACATATGACCAATAAAAAACAATAAATTAAACAGATGAAAAAAGAAGATAAAAAGCATTTGTATTACCTGGAAGAATTATCAGACTATAAAGTAGATAGTCATTATTCAGATGTCAGCGGATGGCCGTTAAAAGACAGGGAAGACCGGGTGATAGGAAAGGTTTCCAACCTGTTGGTAAACAAGGATCTGGAAAAAGTAGTATACCTGGATGTGGAAGTAGATGAATCCATTATAGATGCAAACCACGATCCTTATGCAAGCCCTGCAAAGGAGGGTCTGCGGGAATTCGTAAACAAAAAGGGAGAAAATCACATCATTATCCCAATTGGTATGGTGACTATTGACGAAAAGCAGAAATTTGTGTTTACAGACAGCATTGGGTATCAAACCTTTGCCGGCACAAAAAGAATGACCCCGGGTGCCAACATAAACAGGGACTATGAGATAATGGTGTTAGATTCTTTTAACCGCGATCGCAGAACAAGGTATGACCAGGATTTTGACAGAATCCCGGAATATGAAAAAGAATCAGCCTACCGCGCAGAT
Organism: Gillisia sp.; assembly: GCA_041752645.1. Lineage (GTDB taxonomy): Bacteria > Bacteroidota > Bacteroidia > Flavobacteriales > Flavobacteriaceae > Gillisia. Next base: position 2,687 of record JBGSWA010000296.1, read on the forward strand.
CGCAAAAAAGATAACGATGCTGGCTATGAGAAGGAAATTGATGAAATTCAAAGGAACAGGGAAGAACTGAAAACAGAAAGAAGGCATCTGGAGGAGGAAAGAAAAAAAATTGAGGCCGAAAGAATGGCTCTAAAGCAGGAAAGAAGAAAACTCGAAAACGAAAGAAAAAGACATTCCCTGGATGAATCGGGTACCGGAAATATAGGCACCGCATATGAGGAACCCGGCGAATTCCAAAATAGAGAAAATCAATATCCCGATGACGATTCCTTCTACAATAGACGGGAATTTGACAGATCCAACGATTCCGATTAAAGTGGTATAATTTTTAAAACATAAAAAAAAGCAGGGCCACTGCTTTTTTTTATGTTTACGGTCTCCCCTATTGGAACTTCCTTAATTACTTTAAAAAAATCCCCTGGTCTACTTCTTCCAGGGTTAGGGACTTTGGTAAAGCGAACTCCAGCAGTTTTATTCTAAGAAAAAAACCAGCTTTAATAAATATTTGAAATAAAATAAAACCCTTCCTACCAGCTTATAGGCCTGTAATCTTTCAGGAATTTTCCACACCAATGTTTCCCGGAATTGATCCCGTCAAATAAAGGATCCATCACCCGGGCGGCACCGTCCACTATATCCAGCGGGGGTTGAAAATCGTCCCTTTCTGCTTTGAGCTTTGCCAATGCCGCGGGATCTTCATCAGTAACCCAGCCGGTATCTACCGCATTCATAAAGATCCCGTATTTTGCCAAAGTCCCGGAGGAGGTATGGGTGAGCATATTCAATGCGGCTTTTGCCATATTGGTATGCGGATGCCGGTCTTCCTTAAAAACAGGATGAAACTTCCCTTCCATGGCTGAGACATTGATGATGTGTTTTTTTCCAGTGTTGTCCTTTTTCATTATTTCTGAAAGCCGGTTGCACAAAACAAAGGGAGCAACAGCATTTACAAGCTGAACTTCCAGCATTTCGGTGGTTTCAATCTCACCGAGTCTCAGGCGCCAGGAATTTGTTTTTCGGAGATCCACTTGTTGCAGATCGGCATCGAGTTTTCCCTCTGGAAACACCATATCAGCCACCAGGGTATTGTCAAAACTATACGGGATCTGTGATAATTTTGCCGATGCCCGCAATCCAATCCCGGGTTCGGGCCCATGCCAGGTAACCGGCATATTTTTATTCGACGAAACTCCCTCAGTCAAAACCTTTAATTCCTGTAATGAATCCCTGTGATCTGCCAGGAGATCCCGGGCCGCTTTTGGCAGGGAAGCTATCGGGCGTTCTTCATTTTCCATTAAATGCTGATAGAACCCGGCAGGACGTCGCACGGTTTGTGCCGCATTGTTGATGAGAATATCCAATTTTCCGTACTTTTGAGCGATGTAATTGCAAAATATTTCCACGCTTGGGATGTGCCTTAAATCGAGTCCATGGATCTTTAAACGGTGTCCCCACAGGCTAAAATCTTCTTCCTTTGAAAACCTCAGGGCTGAATCTACCGGAAAACGGGTAGTTGCAATAACGCTCGCTCCTCCCCGTAAAAGCATCAGGGAGATATGATATCCGATTTTTAAGCGGGAGCCTGTAATAATGGCTACCTGTCCCTTGACATCTGCAGTTTGAAAACGTTTTGCATAATTAAAATCCCCGCAACTCGTGCACATAGAATCATAAAAATGGTGCATTTTGGAGAATTCCGTTTTACAGACGTAGCATTTTCGGGGAGTCTCCAGTTCCAATTCAATTTTATGGAGCAGATGAGACATGGGGAGGAGTTTGGGAGCGACAAAAACCACCGCTTCCCTTGCATTTCTTATCCCTGTTTCCCTGCGCGCGGTCTTATCCCTGGCTTCCAGTTTGCGTTTGGCAACTTTTTTACCGTCCTTTTTTCGCCGGGAAAATTCATCGCGGTCGGGCCTGGAGAACATTCCGGCAACTTTTATAAGTTCCGTTCTTTGCTCTTTCGGAAGCTCAAAGATCTGTTCCGTATGCTCTACCAGTTGCGCCAAGATAGCAATGCACCTGTCGATTTCAGCGGAAGTGATTGCGCTCTTAATACTCATTTCATTCTCCTTCATATCCTTTTAGGTATCCTGAATTTTTCCAAAGTATAACAGAAACCTTTGCTTTGTTTGCCAAAATGCAAATGTAGTTTATAAATCCTGTGTGCTTTCAAATTATATTATACACATTTTATTGGTGCAATAATGAAAGAATAAGATATTGGATTGAGAGAAGTATTTTAGAAGCAGTAGATTATTCTGCGGAATTTCCTTATGGTAAAAAAATGATTCTAAAATTAGGCTTAACTCTTATTAAAAATACTGCTCGTGGGAAGTGTGTTTAATACTGAAGAATAATTATAATTTTAACGTATGTTTGTGTTATTATATAAATTTTCAATGAAACTTCAATTATTTATTCTAGCGCTCTCTGTTATTTTTGGGGGTGGTTCCAAAATTTATGGGCAAGAAGTTAAATACCTAGCACCTGAGATTCAAGTAACCTATGGAAATAATACTCATACTGGCCGGGACTATTTGATGCATACTGTGATAGATAATGAAAATAATATTATTCTGGCAGGATTAACAGAAGAGGATTTCAGTTTTACAGATGTTTATGTTAGTAAACATGATAAGGAAATGAATCTTCTTTGGAAGAAAAGAATCAGTTTTGATACACCAATTTCTTATGATTATCCCTTAAAGGTACTGGTTGGTAAAAAAAATGATATCTATATAGTAAGTAAGTCCCTTGCCTTAATTCATGAGGCAAATTTGGAAGTTGTGAAGTTCGACGCTTCTGGAGAACTTCTCTGGAAATACGAAAGTACACGTCCTTTCGAAACGTCAACCTTAGACCTTTCAAGTCCGAATTTCTATTTAAATGATTCAGATGAAGTGCTTTATTTTTTAGGAACCACAGATCAGGAATTAGGCAGTTATGGTGCAGCTGGAAAAATTTCTTCTGATGGGAAATTGATCGAGGAAAGAAAGGTAAGTGATCTAAAATATGGAGATAATTATCAATACTACTTTAAATCAGTTTATAAGGATGGGAATATTCGTGCAATCTGTATGAAACAAATCGATGATTACCCCTATAATGAATTTTACCAATACATATGGAATTTCAATGATTCCTCATTAGAAAAAATCAATATACCTCACGAAGAAACATCATTGTTTTCCTCTTATTTCATAGAACCATCTTCCACGGTTAGGATTGATGAAAATAATAATATATATATTGTTGAACCGGGAAATTATAGGGATGAAGCGAACTTTACCTTGCCCAATTATTATATATCAAAAATTTCTGCAGAATCCGAGTGGGTTTATTCAATTCAACCTGACAAGAACTGGGATAAAATTATTTTAGACTGGGGTCTTTATGATAATAAATTAATTATAGTGGGAAATAGACGCCCGACAACCTCCATAAATCTGGAAGATATGGAACTCTATCGGGAAACATACAATTCCCATGGGCAGTTGATTTCTATAGAGTTAGATAATTCCATTATTGGCAATATAGCTAATATTGTTAATGATCAGGTGAGTGTATTCAGTCACGAAATGGAATTAATTCTTTATAATGAAAGTTTCGATAAATTAATGAAATACAATTTTATTGACGAAGCTCTGCCATTATTTACTGCGGACAGGACAATTATTTTGGATGATAATTTATTTGTTAGCGGAACTACATTTGCTAAAAAATTCGAGGGCTCAGATTATAATTCTGACCAAAATATTATACTAATGAAAGGTCTGGATTCTGGAAATAAGCTTTATTCCTACTCTGGAGAGGGAACTAGTAAGTTTTATTCTAACTCCCTATGGACTAATGAGCAAGGGAATTATGTTGCCACCGGGATGAGTCATTTAGGACCGGATAATTTAAATATTGGAGGTTCAAGGTCTAAAAAAACAGCTAGAAAATTAACATATTCTAAGTCATTCGAATTATTATCCGATGAAATTTTGGAGAATTTACCTGACTATAAAGTAGAATTCAATAAATTTATAGACCCAGATGGCAATCAATATGAATATAGAATAACCGAGAACAGAAAAGCCATTGAGTTTTACTATAACACTGAATTTAAATGGAAGCGAGATTTTGAATTTTCAAGCCATTTGGGTGAAATTGGATTCTCGAATATGATTGATATGGATGGTAACTTCATAACCAGTTCATATAACTATTACTCTTCTCGTTTGCACAGATTAAGCCCGGAAAATGAATATAAGCACACTGAAAACCTTGGAATTATTCAAAATTTATTGATTTTAGAAAATGGATGGGTGTTTATTTATGACAGCGATCGTATGATAAGTGTGTTTTCTAACAATCTAGAATTTATTAAAAAGAATGAAAATGATCAGATATATGATTATGCGTTTTTGAGAACAAAAAACAATAAAGTATTATTTCAAGCTAGACAAACCTACCATATCAAAATATTCAATCAGTTTGCAGAAGAGATCAATGAGCTTGAACTAGAAGCGACCCTGAATTCAGAAAATGCTATTTTTGAACCTAATGGGGATTTAATTACTTGGCATTCCATAGGATCTTCTATTCCATTAGAGCATGGTTATTTATGGCTCAGAGGTTCCCTTAATAGATACAAAGGGTTTGTAGATAAATATTTACCTAAAGATGCAGATGGAGATGATGACAGCGACTCGGTCCTCAATAGCATAGATCAATGTCCCAACACACCGACCAATTCCGAGGTTAATGAAACAGGATGCCTAAAGCATGCACTGTCAAATGATAATTTTGTGATTATAACAAAAGGAGAAACTTGCCTTGGAAAGAATAACGGCGGTCTAATAATAACTGCCAAAGAAATACATAATTATACTGCTGCTATATCAGCAGATAACTACAATCAACAAGTTGATTTTTCCAGATCGATTCAAATGGATAACATACCTTCAGGAATTTACAGGATTTGTATTTCCTCAGATTTCACTCCAGGGGAAGAGCAATGTTTTCAGTTTCGTATAGTTGAAGGATATTTGCTCAGTGGAACCACAGAAAAAATAACTGAAAATTTAATTAAAATTAGGATGGAGAAGGGAACTGCACCATTCGAGGTGAAAATAAATGATCAGTTTTCCAAAAATAGCAATAACTCGAACTTTGATATAAATGTATTTCCGGGAGATAAAATCCAGGTGTATTCATCTAAGGAATGTGAAGGAGTTTATGAATATAAAATTCCTATAAGATCTGTTATACTATATCCAAATCCAGTGGGATCGGAATTACATTTAATATTTTCTAAACAACCAACTTCCATCAAGGAAAAGGTTGTAATCGAAATATTTAATGCGCTAGGACAAAATATATTAGTGAAAGAGTATCAGATTAAAGGTTCAGAAATAAAAGTAAAAGTAGAAAATTTTTCTCCTGGAAATTATTTTATAAAAATTAATGGTATTCCAAATGAAACTTTAAAATTCATTAAACGATGACCAAAGTACTTGTATTGCTTATTGTTATATTATTTGCAGGTTGCACTAAGGATAACGAAGAAGAAAAGGTGAAGGAAGTTGAAAATTCCTCACCTCAAATTGCTTCTCTTATTTTTCCTAGCAATAACATGTCTTGCATTAATTCAGACGTCGAATTTAGATGGGAAAAAGCAGTTGATCTCGAAAATGACCCTATTACCTATCGTTTATTGATATCTAAACATCCTGAATTTTCAAATGAAAATATTACAATTGAAACTAATCAAAACATTATGGAAATACCACTAGAACCTGGTGTTATTTATTATTGGAAATTAAAAGCATATGATATTAAAGAAAATGAAAGTAAGTTTTCTCCAATAGTTAAGTTTTATACTCAAGGGGACTCCCCTGTAAATACGCTGCCATATTTGGCTGAAAATATCTATCCCCTGCATAATGTAGAAATATCTCCAGTATCTGAAAAGGTAATGCTTCAATGGAAAGGTTCGGATCCTAATATGGATTCCCTTACTTATGATATTTATTTCGGAAAATATGAAAATCCAACTTTATTTAAAGTGAATATTGAAGTTGAAAATTTTGAAGTGAATATCGAAAAAAATACTGTTTATTATTGGCAAATATTAACTTCAGATAAATATGGAGGAAAATCATTTAGCGTTATTTGGAAATTTAAAGTAACAAACTAATAAATCCTTTCAAAAAATGGAAGAAACAGCTGAAAAAAGCAAGACTCAAAAAATTATAAGAACAGTTGCTTTTATTATCACTTTTGCAATTTCGTATTTTGCGGTGCAGTATTTCTTCTTTAATAAAGGAACCATAGAAGAACAGATGGAAGATGCGGCTGTTCAAATAAACAAACTTTCACCTCAGATGGTGGATGAATATTCCCGATTGGACAGTGCCTCCACTGTTGCTGACAAAACTTTTAAATATCATTATACGATCATAAATATGACCAAAGAAGAAATCAATCCTGATGTTTTGACAAAATTTCTTCGGCCGGAGATTATTGGTAATGTCAAAAATAGTCCAGAACTTAAAAGTTTCAGGGATAACAAGATCATTATGAGTTACAATTATTATGACAAAAACGGGGAGTTTGTAATGAATATTGATGTAACTCCTGAATTGTATTGAAAAGTATTTTCCCAGGGAATAAAAAAGGGGCAGCGACAGGTAATATAAAAGATCATGCCTGGCCTTGCGCAAAGGTTGCCGGTTAAAAAGATCAATATTTAAAAGGAAGCTCAACCTTTCTTCAGGGTTTTATTCATAAGGGCAATCTTGTCTGGGAAAGCGTTTAAAACCTAACTTTTAAACAAGCCTGAGAGCTGATTATAATCTAAAAAGTATTGCAATTTTAGGGAGAACACATTGTTAAGGGGCTGCTTGAATAAGGTATCTATACTCTGGACATAAGAATCGAGCGCCTGGGTATCCAAATTAAATAACTGGTTACGGTAGAGTGCAGTCACAAAACTCCCGGGTGCAAATTCCCAGGAATAGCCAAGATCAAAATTCCAGGTAGCGAAATTGATATCCGGGTCCTCCGGGATGTTAAGGGTGGTATATCCCGTAGCATCAGTAACTCGTCCATTGTCCTGCAAACTGAACAATTGCTCATCATATCTCACAATTCCCCAGTAATTTCTAAGGATAAGTGACAAGGTGTGTTTCGGATTAAAATTGTAACTCCCCTTAAGGCTCTGTTCGATATCTTCCCGCTGCCGGTCTCCAAAGATCACATCCTGTTCTATCTGAGTTACATAACCTCTATCCCCTGAATAGGTATCTCTGGAGAAGAAATAGGAGATCATAAATTTATCGTTAAAGCGTATTTGAGGCCCCAGGCCAAACCAATAATTAAAGTATTCGCGCCCTTCTTCTAAAAGGGTCTCTGCTCCTATATTGGCACTTAAAGCTAGCTTTTTGTTGTTGTTAGAATTCCACCACCCATTTAGGTTCACGCCATTTTCAGTAATAAAGAAACTTCCAGCTTTTCTGGGTTCAAAATAATCGTATTGTTTGCCTGGGTTTAGATTAATGTTGAAGCCCATCTCACTCAATTTTTTTGTGGAACCATTCGCGCTAATCCCCATTTCCAGCCCTGTAAAGGTACCTGGATTTGCCAGGCGGGTGTAGTTCACATGGAAATTGGAGAAGTACCGGTTCCATTTCCCGGATGGCTCAAAGGTGCGGTAGTTTATGTCGATCCCAAAATTGTTATAATTATTCCTATACTGCAAACCGAGATCGTTCGGATCGTATTTGGTGTCTGCATAACTGTGATCAACACTGTACCTTAAATTTCCGTGGGTTTTCTGTGCCCCAAAAAAACTACTGAATCCAGTTTCCATGCCAGACTCCAGCTTGACATTGCTCAGTTTAAGATCGGTTAGCAGCTGATAGGTATTTCGCTTATTGGTAATGCTCGAGGTAAGTGCGGTAACATTGGCATCTCTAAAGGAACCTTCCCGGGTTACATTGGTATTGATGAACCCTACACTGGAATTCCCGTTAAATTGCTGATCCACCACCACGATGTTATAATTGGTAAATGGCGCTACCACTTCCCTCCTGCTCTTGCCTGTTTCACTGTTTTCTATGGTAGCTTCTGCTTTTTCAGTAAAGGAATTAAAGAAGCCCAAACCCAGGCCATTTGCCGTTCTTCCGGAAACCTTAATGGCATTTAACACCTTGACCGATTGCGGAAAATCCACCACTTCTTCATTTGCCCCTAATACAGGTTCTGTAATAGGGGCGCTTCCCACCCTTCTGGAAAAGAACAGCTCTCCTTTTGAGAAAAGATCTACCCCTTCGGTAAAAAATTGTCTTTGTTCAGAAAATGTTTGCTCGAAGGGCCCAAGATTTAAGGTGATATTATCGAAGCCAACCTGCGAGAAATCAGGAATTAGAGTAGCGTCCAGTGTAAAGTTTTCGGTAAGACCGTATTTCACATCCAGGCCCGCATTGAGCTTAGATTTGTTGGTCCCGTCATAATAATTTTGGACCATGGAAACAAACGGATAAAGGGAAAGTCTTGTGGGTGGATCCAGATCGCTTAAACCCTTTAATTCCCCATGGTATAAGCCAATATTCCCTTTGGAAACATCTATGGGATTCCAGGAGTATTGAGATTCATCGCTTCTAAACCTTCTATGAAATTGAATTCCCCAGGTTTCTACATCTGTATTATTGAATCTAAGACAGCTGTAAGGGATCTTCATCTCCAGAATCCATCCATCTTCCACAATCTCTACCGCACTGCTCCAAACGCTATTCCAGCCAAAATCCTCGCCCACAGCGGGCGTGGCAATGGCATCGGCCTGGGTGCCGGAGGCAAACACAAAGAATTCGGTGTCATTTTGAGCGTCGTTATTGGGGTTTAAGACCACTGCGAAGAAATCGGCACTTCCAAAATTATCCCGACTAGACAACTGTTTTGCGATTTTTGCAGGATCATCATATAAATGTGCAGAGATGTATAAGGCGGAATTGTCGTAGACCATTTTTACAAGGGTCTTGTTTTCCTCGGTTTCCTTAACATTCATAGTGGGACGAAACTCTGTAAAACCAGCGGCTTCCCCTGCCGCTGCCCAGGCAGAATCATCTAATTTCCCATCTATTTTAGGAGCCTCTTGAGTGCGTTGTATTTGAAGTTGTTTTTTTGCTTCCTGTGCGCTCGTTGCAAGGCAAAAGCACATAATAAAGATGACACTAAAAAGGGAGGATTTCATTAGAGGTCGATTGATGTACTTAAATAGACCCTATGAATACCTGTTTGTTACAAAAAAATGCGCTTTATTTATTTTTTTTTGCGAAAATGATAATATTAACCTTTTTTATTCCAAATTAGGAACCATAAATAATCATGGAAGCGATAAATCTTAGGAATTAAAACAACCAGCACCATTATCTAAAACAAGTAAATTCGGGTTTCGACAAAGGGAATTCCTGCGCATATAAAAACTCATATAATTAAGAGAAAACCCCCGAATTTTAAAAAACCAAACGGGATTGGAGCAATCCTAATTTATATTCTGTAATTTTTCATAATACTTTGTTAAAGATTGTTAAATTATTATCCTTATTTTTGAGGCTTAAAACCTCGATTTTCATATGCAAACTCCCCCGTCTCCTCCCCCCTCAAAATCAATCAATCTTAAAAGTCCTGCGAAACGAATTGTTGTCGGGATTCAATTTCTATTTGTAGCCTTTGGTGCAACAGTTTTGGTGCCGTTGTTAATTGATGTTGATCCCGCGGTGGCTTTGTTTACAGCTGGGGTTGGAACGCTCCTCTTTCACATAATTACCAAGGGAAAGGTCCCGGTATTTTTAGGCAGCAGCTTTGCATTTATCGCACCTATTGTGGCCGCAACCCAACTATATGGGTATGCCGGCACCTTATCGGGTTTAATTGCGGTAGGGATCGTATATGGCGTTGTTTCGACCATCATTAAATTATTTGGTTTGAAATTCATCGGAAAAATATTTCCGTCGGTCGTGATCGGTCCCGTTATAATGATCATTGGTCTGTCCCTGGCCTCGGTAGGGGTGGATATGGCAAAAACCAACTGGCCCATTGCACTTTCAGTATTGATCACTGCCATTGCGATTGTTACCTATGCAAAAGGAATTCTAAAATTGATCCCTATTTTTATTGGAATTATAGTGGGGTATACAATCTCCATTATTGCCGGGCTGGTGGATTTTTCCTCAGTACAGGAAACCGCCTGGTTCGTATTGCCGGAATTTACCACCCCTGTATTTAGTTGGGGTGCAATTATTTATATGATCCCGGTCGCTATTGCACCTATTATCGAACATATTGGTGATATGTATGCCATTGGCGGGGTTGCGGACAAGGATTTTGTAAAAGAACCAGGTTTGCACAGGACCTTATTGGGAGATGGGGTTGCTACTTCCTTCGCGGGGTTTTTGGGCGGACCGCCAAACACAACCTATTCCGAGGTCACCGGTGCCATTGCTTTAACCAAGATTACCGATCCCAGGATCCTGCGGATCGCTGCAGTTACCGCTATTGTATTTTCAATGGTTGGAAAAGTAAGTGCCGTTTTAAAAACCATCCCCCCGGCTGTTATTGGTGGGATCATGTTATTGCTTTTTGGAATGATCGCCAGTATTGGGATCAAGACATTGATAGATGCCAAAACCGATTTTTCTGAAACCCGCAACCAGGTCATCGTTTCCATTATATTGACAATGGGTATTGGGGGGGCGCATATTGGGTACGAAAACTTCTCTTTGGCAGGGATAGGTTTGGCCTCAGTGGTGGGAGTTCTGTTGAATTTAATCCTACCTGCTACGCCAATTACTGATCCAAAAGATTAACCATCAGGCCTTATCGGTATAAATTAACAAGCCTTCCAGGAACTCGAGATCCGGGAAGGCTTTTTAATTGGGTGTACATCTATCTATCTACACAAAAAATTTAATGATAAACAGGATCGCAATTATATACATTATGGGCTTGATCTCTTTATGTCTGCCGGTAAGCAATTTTAGAAAGACATAAGAAAGCATTCCAAAAACAATCCCCTGCGCGATACTATAAGTTAAAGGCATCATCACTATCGTAAAAAATGCAGGGATGGCTTCGGTGAAATCATTTAGATCGATCTTCATAATGGGGGAGATCATAAACAATCCAACTATAATCAGGGCCGATGCGGTTGCCTCCGGCGGGATCATCATAAAGACAGGGGCGAAGAACAATGCCAGGCCAAACATCACCGCGACGGTGAGGGCTGTCATCCCGGTTTTACCGCCCTCGGCTACCCCGGCAGCGCTTTCCACATAGGTAGTCACCGTTGATGTCCCTAAAATCGCGCCTACAGTGGTGCCGATGGAATCTGCAAACAACGCTTGTTTAACTCTTGGGACACGTCCTTCTTTATCCAGCATTTCAGCTTTTGAAGATACTCCGACCAGGGTGCCAACGGTGTCAAACATATCCACGAATAAAAAGGTGAATAATACGATCAGCATATCAAATGAAAAAATCTGGGAGAAATCAAACTTAAAAAAAATAGGTTCAATTGACGGAGGCAAACTAATTGCCTGAAAATCCTCCGGAATTACGGTAACCCCCACAAATAGCCCGATAAGTGTCGAGCCTAAAATACCCAGTAACAAGGCTCCCTTCACTTTCTTTGCCAGCAGCACCCCCGTGATCAGTACCCCCGATAACCCGATGAGCACCCCCGGGTTTTTCATGCTTCCAAGACTCACCAGGGTGGCCGGATTATCGACGATCAGCCCTGTACTTTGTAATCCTATAAAGGCGATAAAAAATCCGATCCCCACGGAAATGGCATGTTTTAAATTCAAAGGAATTGAATTGACAATTAATTCCCGGATGTTAAGCGCAGTTAAAAGTAAAAAGATAAGCCCTTCTATAAATACGGCCGTAAGCGCAAACTGCCAGGTGTACCCCATTCCCAGGACCACGGTGTAAGCAAAAAAAGCGTTGAGGCCCATTCCGGGTGCCAGTGCAAAGGGGAGTTTGGCAACCAGTGCCATCACCAGAGTTGCGATGAGGGCGGATAATGCCGTGGCAGTAAATACCGCATCTTTATCCATCCCGGCATCGCTTAAAATACTGGGATTCACCGCAAGAATATACACCATTGTCATAAAGGTGGTGATCCCGGCAATAATTTCCGTTTTTAGGGATGATTTGTTTTCGGTGATCTTAAAAAACTTATCTAACATAATTTATATTTCAATTAATCAGTTCATTAAATTTTGAGTTCCTAAAATACCTGGGTAAATTATTTCTCAATTTTACAGAAGATGAAAATTTAATTAACATAAAAATCTGATTGTTAATATATAAACAACATCTTAGTGAATCTATTCTTTAATCTTAGAAGCCTCAGCTTTTAGCTGCTTAAGCCGCTTGGTTTTGTCTTAAATATTCCATTTGATCGCCAGGGTGGGCCTTACATAAGATCCGGTAGCTCCTGCGAAGTTCTTAGAAATTTCGACTTCCCCTCCCAATGAAAAACTTTTGTTTAAATTATACCAAAGCTGAGGCTCGGCCAGGAAAACGGTTCGCTCAGACAAACCCTTTTCCGACCATAGATCGGCAAAACCGGTAAAAGTTACTTTGTTTTTAAATAAGTTGAGATACCAGGTTCCTGTTACCTGGTAATTTGCCTTTCCGGAATCTTTAAAGGCCTTGTACCCGGCGTAGGTTGAAAAACCCCATACGGCATTTCCTTTTGCGTAATTAAGGCCAAAGATCCATGCGTCGTTAATGGTATATCCACCTTGCCCGGGAGTATCGCCGTATTCAAAGGTTCCCAGTCCCCCATTGTATTCCAGATGCAGCCCAACAGGCATTTTTTCGGTTTTAAGAACCCTCGCAATCTCATAATAACCCTGGCTTATCCCCGATTTCGCATTATAATCAAAGTCGATAAAAGTAAAGGTATTTCCGTATTTGTCTGGTTTAAAAAGTTCAAAAGTGGTGGTGAAATGATCTCTTTCGAAATCTCTGTGTAATTGGAAATTTTGCGCACTTAGGCATGCGGTAATAAAAATTGTAAAAAGGGTAATTATTTTATGCATTGGGGTAGGAATTTTGTGTGAGCTGACAAAAATAGCCTTAAGAGCTATACCAATTCCTATTATGAATATCCAATTATGAACAGTTAATTTCTTCATAAAATTTAATTTCTCGTCTGGAATTATATTTCTATCGATTATAGCCAAGGAGTTATTAATTGTATGGGAAATTCACATATTATTGGGAAGGAATAATTGACCTAAATGTGGCGCTTATTGTTAATAAGTTTTATTTCTTCTGAAGTATCTGATCGATTACAGAGTGAATTCCTGACTCTGCCGGGGCAGCTTCGACTTTTGAATATAAGAAGGTGCCATAATTTTGATTTTTGTAACTATAATTCTAGTTAATTAACCTGAAAGTGGTTATTTGGGAGATCCTTCGAATCGAAATAAAAAATAAAGGAGGATTACAAGGAATCTAGGGTTTTTCGTTCAATCCTTCCTCCCCCTGCGTCCGATCCTTCCCCTAAACCTGGCAAAGATCAGAAGTTTCTTAGTGGTGTTAATAAAATAGACGCCTGTAAGGAGAACAGCGGCAGCAATCACAGATTGCAGGGTAAGTTGTTCCTTTAAAAAATACCAGCCAAGCATTAGTGCTATTATTGGATTTACATAGGTGGAGGTGGCCACCTTTTCAGGGGAAACGGTTTTCAATAAATAATTGAAAGAGGTAAAGGCCACGATACTTCCAAAGAGTATCAACAGGATCATGGAATATTGGGTGGGTGCACTCCATTGTGTTGGATAGCTCCAGGATTCTCCGAATAAATAACTCGCTATCATCAAAAGGATCCCCGCGGTAAACATTTGATATCCGGTATTCACAAAATAATTTATAGGTAAATTGGCCTTTGCCACAAACAAACTGCCATAAGACCAGCTTAGAAGACACATAAAGATCATTCCCATTCCCAGGATAGAATTTTCCTGATTTATTATTTCCTTCTGACTTACCAGTAAATAAATCCCGATAATCCCCAGGATCACTCCTACAATTGACATAGGTTTAATTTTTTTTCCGTCAATGATCCACATCATTAAAAGGACCACAAGGGGCTGGGCTGAAATTTGAAGGGCAGCAAAGCCGCTGTCCACATACTTAAGTGCCCAGACCACAATTCCATTTCCAAATGCCAGGAAGAGGAATCCTGCGATCACAGTATTGAGAAATTGTTTTTTTGTGATCCCCAGGCTGATCCCCAGGATCTTGCAGAGGGTAAATATCAAAATCCCCGCGGTGGTAAACCTGATGGATGCCAGCATAAAAGGAGCTAATTCGGTAACCGCAATTTTATTTAAAAGATAGGTGGATCCCCAAATAAAGTAAATGGAAAAGAAAGCCAAAATAACAAGGGCAGTATTTGAAGATTTATTCATTGAAATTTCAGCTTTTTTCAAAAGTGCAAAAATAGGTATAAACTTCTGTCTTCAACAGCCTCTAATTTAGTTTATCTATGCCTCTGAGGGAATAAAATATGAATAACAAAAAAAAAGCAACCTCAGGAAAGAAATACAAGCCCCTCAGGGAATTTTCTTCCAGAATTGGCAATTCAGAACAAGTTGATTTGTTCATCGGTTTGTTTAATTGAAGGGATATAAACTACTTTATTACAAATTTTTAAATTTTTTATAATAATTCCTAACCCGGGCCTGAAAGGGGAAAAATCTGAAGTGAAGGCTCATGAGATTTGATTTTGAGTATCCCTCCCAACGAACCTATGCTAGATGGTTTACAGGACTGTAGGTGCCGATCACCTCCCCCAGGGTGGTACAAGCATAATGGAAACAACCTTGAAATCCGCTAGTTTCATTTGGTTCTTTTTAATTTTTTCGCATCGCCCTTATTTCCCGGAACAACTCCCTGAATAAGCCACGTGCGATCAATAATTTCATTATTTCATTTGTTCCTGCATAAATTCTGGCAACCCTGTTGTCCGCATACATTCGGGCAATAGGGTAATCCCACATATACCCGTAGCCGCCAAATAACTGCAAACATTCATCCACTACTTTGGAGTGCATTTCTGTGGCTGAATATTTTGCCATGGAAGCGCTCTCTGCGGTAAGTTTGTGTTCTGCCTGTAATCGGATGCATCTATCTACAAAACTTTGATGAATTTGCAATTGGGTAGCACATTCCGCAAGTTTAAATTGCGTGTTTTGGAACCCGGCAATGGGCTGCTTAAAAGCGGTTCTGGTAGAGGTGTATTCAAGGGTCTCCACAATAGCGCCTTCTGCGCCACCAATGGCAGTTAAGGCTACAGACAAGCGTTCCCTGGAGAGTTCTGTCATCATGATCTTAAAGCCGCTTGCTTCCTCCCCCAGCAAATTCTCTTTTGGGACCTTTACATTGTCAAAAAATAATTCACAGGTATCCTGGGCTTTCATCCCTATTTTTTTAAAAGGAACTCCCTTTTCAAAACCTTCGGCAGCGCTCTCCATAAGCAGCAGAGAAACCCCTTCCTTCTCTGATCCGGGATTCGTCTTCACCGCAACTATGGCCATATCACACATAAACCCATTGGTAATAAAGGTCTTTTGACCATTCACCAGATAATGATCCCCTTTATTTACAGCGGAGGTGCTTATGGCCTGAAGGTCACTGCCACAGCTCGGTTCTGTCATCCCAATGGCAGTGATCATTTTTCCGATGGCCATCAGGGGCAGGTATTTTTGTTTTTGAGCTTCCGATCCATACTTTAGAATATAAGGCGCGATAATGTCTGAGTGGAGTGAAAAGCCGGGTCCGGAGATTCCTTTTTTGGCAAATTCCTCAATAAGCAAGGCATTGAAACTAAAATCCAGGCCGCCCCCGCCGTATTGCTCCGGCATATCCATGCATAGCAATCCTAATGCTCCGGCACGTTCCCATATTTCCCGGCTCACCATCCCGTCTTTTTCCCATTGGGGGATTTGATCCAGGATTTCATTTTTGATGAAATCCTGCACCATTTTCCGCATCATTTTATGTTCTTCTGATGCGTATATTTCCCGTTCCAATAATATATTTTGTAGCATAGGTCTTAATTTATTAACCGGTTAATCCTGTAGTATACGCTGTGTTTCCTGCTTTTTCTGTACGTTTCTTCCCTGCTTTTAATAAGTAGGGGGCAAACCTGCGGGACTTTCCTGAGAGAGCCTTCCTGTTTTGGCATGTGTCTTAGCAAAAAGTGGCAGGTGTCTCCAAAGAAGGGGTTTTATCGCTGTTTTGGGGGTTTAAAAGCTCTGCCCTATACAAGATACGCAAAAAGGAGCTTTTTTTAGGTCCTTAATAGTTTTGGATGATAAAGAAAATTGTTAGGTGGAAGACCTTGAAACAAGTTGCAAAAGAAGGCGCCAGAGAATTGGCGAAAATAAACTGATCCTGGGAATTTTGAGTTGGGACTAATTGGAAAACAATAGAGAAACAAAAGATCTATTTAAGAACCCCTATTGGCAATTCGGAAAAATTCTTGCAAGCAGCTGGAAGGATCCCTCCCTTACTCTCACTTTTTAGCTAAAGATCACGGGGGAGGTATGAGCAATTCCTGCTTCGCTTGAGGTTCAAAAAAATGTATCGCCTCCGATCTGACAAAGGAAGCAACCTGGAAAAAATTAAAGGTGCTGGAATAAACAATTAATCTCTTTTCAGGAAAAACAACCCGGTTTAAACAGGGCTTTGGACCACAGCAAGTCTGGCGGCCTTTTGGTTTATACGGGAAATATAAATACTGCTTATTAAAATAAAGCTGCCCCCAACCAAAATATTCCAGGT
The DNA here is from genome assembly GCA_041752645.1 of Gillisia sp. Taxonomy (GTDB): domain Bacteria; phylum Bacteroidota; class Bacteroidia; order Flavobacteriales; family Flavobacteriaceae; genus Gillisia. Next base: position 19,541 of record JBGSWA010000296.1, read on the forward strand.
CAATTTTTCATCCAGAACAAAATGACCCAAGAGGATTGCCGTTACTACCTCCAGGTACATAAGGGTTGTCGCGGTGGATGCGGTGAGATGTTTCAGGCCATAAAAGAAAAGTTTAAATACCACAATGCCAATTAAAAATCCATAGAAAATCCCTGTTGCCAAATGTCCTTTCTCGGCGATGGGCAATATCGTCAAAAACGGAATAAACAAAACAGCGCCAACAATGTTCTGATAAAAGATCATTTTGTTCTGGCTGTAATTATGGGTTTCTGTCTTAAAAATAATCACCGTAACGGCATACCCGATGGAAGCTCCAATTGCGGCAAGCATTCCAATAAAATCCCTGGATTCAAAATTAAAGGGTTTGCCGGCATAGGTAATTAGTATGCCAATAAAAGCAAGTGACAAAAAAAACAATTGTGTCTTTTTTATTTTCTTTTTAAGGAACAAGATCTCAATGGCGGTCACAAAGATGGGATAGGTATAGAAAAGCACTACCGCGTTCCCAATTGAGGTGTAGATAAACGCGATTAAATACAGGTACATTCTTATGGCATTTATGGAGGAGGCCCACAACATTCTTTTGTTGTTCCCCTTAAAGTGCAGATCTCCTTCTTTCCACAAAAGCGGGATCAGAAAAAGTATCGGGATCGCCGTCCTGAACCAGGCTATAGATCCCGGGGTCATGCTCGACATATGTTTAATCAATAAGCCATTGTTACCTGCTATTAAAGCACATAATATAACGGCGTATACGGCATTTTTTATCATCGGCAAATTTAGGCGTCCTTAAATTCTAAAAGGGACTTTTACTTTTAAAAAAATCTACTTTTTTTGAGCAATACTGAAACCTGGTTTTTTCGGAATTCCAAGCCTTATTACTGATAGTCATAACACGCGGTGAAACCTTCTCTTCAGAAGTTGGTTAAAGGGAGTTGTATTGCTGACAAAAAAATTAAAAAAGTGCTATAAAAAAATTCCAAAGGCCCCGCAGGATCTTTGGAATTATATACTATTCTCAAGCCTTATAAGTTAAGCCGATTGCAGCTCAAGATCCTTCTTTGATTTTCTGTAAAGAAAGGAGGTGAATATGTTCCTTTTAGCAAAACGAAATTGTCTGTCGGAATTCACGAATTTCTGAAAAAGAGGTTTGTTAACCCCGAAATATTCATAGGTAGTTCCATCTGAAAATGAGATCTCCATCAAATTTCCCTTATGTTGAAAATCGGAGATCACCGCCTGGGAAGTAGTTATATTGTATTCTTCCAGGTTTGCAGCTTTGGTTTCCGGAGCAATGCTCACCAGAAAATGATAGCCATCAATTATTTGTTTGCTTTTTGCTTCAGCTTCCGCGTGCATTTCATCGGTTTCCTGAAATTTATCGGGATGCCATTCTTTTACCAGGTTTCTGTACGAAGTTTTAAGCTCCTTTAGATCGGTTCCCGGTTCTACATTAAATAATTTCTTGTATTCATTGACACGCTTCATGGATGCTGTTTTTTAATCAGCCGCGAATTTACGTCTTTTTTTCAATTAAAACAGGCGGGATTTTGAAATTATTTTTCAGGCTGGTTTAGCAGTGCATATTATTGAGAGTAGGAATCCTGTTTTGGAGGAAGCTATTATACCGAAAAGCTTTAAAGGCTCATTATCAGCAGTGTGAACTGAAATTTAAAATCCGTTTGGTATTGCTCTGCGTGGGATTTCCTTGTGAAATTTTATAGTATATCACCTGCCCTGTCCACCGAAAAGAGACAAGCTAAAGGGATATTAAATTGAATCCAGGTATAATTTTTCCACTTTGTCCCGCGCCCAGTCTGTTTTCCGGAGAAACTTAAGGCTTGATTTCACAGAAGGATCTGAGAGAAAACAATTGATATGGATCCTTTTCCCCAGCTCTTCCCACCCGTATTTGGCCACCAGAAATTCCAGGACATCGGCAAGTTTTATTCCGTGCATCGGATTGTTAACTTGCTTTTTTGGAGAATTATTTTCAGGTTCTTTTGGGATTTCAGTCATGTATTCAAATTAAAGGATGGTGATAGTCTGTCTTTATCAGGGACGGACACTAATCTATATTCTTAGCCTTGCCGGCCTTCCTGGCCCGCAGTTCCAACTTTAAAACTACCAGTCGATGGGCCGGTAATCTTTCAGGAATTTCCCGCACCAGTGTTTCCCGGTATTAATCCCATCGATCAAAGGATCCATAACCCTTGCTGCGCCATCGACAATATCCAGGGGAGGCTGAAAGTCGTGAACTTCCACTTTTTTCTTTGACAACTCGGCAGGATCTTCATCGGTAACCCACCCGGTATCTACCGCATTCATAAAAATTCCGTCCTTTGCCAATCCTGATGCCGAGGTATGGGTCATCATATTAAGGGCTGCCTTGGCCATATTGGTATGCGGATGACGTTCTTCTTTTCTAAAACGATGAAACTTTCCTTCCATCGCAGATACGTTGATAATATGCTTTTGCCCGGTATTCTCTTTTTTCATCAAATTTGAGAGACGGTTGCACAATACAAATGGCGCGACAGAATTCACCAATTGAACCTCGATCATTTCTGTGGTTTCTATTTCCCCGAGTCTCAGACGCCAGGAGTTGGTCTTTCGCAAATCCAGCTGTTGCAGATCGGCATCGAGCTGTCCTTCCGGGAATACCTCTTTGGCTGCAATTGAATTATCAAAACTATAGGGGATCTGGGAAAGCTTGGCTGAAGCTCTCATCCCAATTCCCGGCTCCGGCCCATGCCAGGTTACCGGAAGACTGTTGTTTTGATTGTTTGTCGGGCCTGAAGTGAATGTTTTTAACTCCTGCAAACAATTTTTATGATCCTGGAGCATATCCTGTGCAAAGGGCGGTAAAGATTCAATGGGCATCTCCTCCTTTGCCATAAGGTGCTCGTAAAACCCTGCGGGCCGTCTTACGGTTTGAGCGGCATTGTTGATAAGGATGTCCAGGCGTTCATATTTTTGTTCTATATAGTTGCAGAATATCTCCACACTTGGAATATGTCTTAAATCAAGGCCATGTATTTTCAGACGCTCTCCCCACACTGTAAAATCGTGTTCTTTGGAAAAACGCAGAGCAGAATCGGCAGGAAATCGCGTGGTTGCAACAACAGTTGCTCCGGATCGCAGCAACATCAGGGTGATATGATAGCCAATTTTTAACCTTGATCCAGTGACTACTGCCACCTGGCCGGTAAGGTCGGCTGTTTGAAAACGCTTGGCATAATTGAAATCCCCGCATTCCGAACACATGGTATCGTAAAAGTGATGCAGTTTTGTATATACAGCCTTACATACATAGCAATTTCGAGGGGATTCCAATTCGAGTTCTTCATTTTTCCCTGAAAGCTCTATGAGAGCAGGGGCAATAAAAATGGTTGCTTCCCGTGCACTTCGTATCCCTGTCTCTTTACGGGAGTGTTTATCCCGCTCGATCATTTTTCGTTTGGTCGCCTTTTTGGAATCCTTCTTTCTCCGGGAAAACTCCTCCCGACTTGGCCGGGTGAGCGATCCTGCAGCGGACATTAATGCGATCCGTTTTTCTTCCGGAAGTTCAAATACCTGATTTGTATCGCCTACTAATTTTTCCAATATTGAGATGCAGGTATCTATTTGTGCCTGAGTTAGCTTTTCAGCTACTTCCTCCTTATTCTTCATAAATCTAAACTTCAGGGTGCAAATATAAGTTTAAAATCTATTTTGTTATTCCCCTAAAGGGCATTGGTTTTTATAAAACAAAAACACCTCTTATGCCCTATTTAATCAGGGGTTCTTATTTAAGATAATTACTTGGTTTTAAAATTATTTGCGCCCTTGCTGGGGCTGGCAAGTTTTTTTTACTCCGCTCTTGTTTTGAGCTGGGTGTGTTAATTCAAAAAATACCGACAAAACCAGGGAAGATTCTTTAAAATTATCAGGGC
>JBGSWA010000297.1:0-29251 GCA_041752645.1 Gillisia sp.
CGTTATCTTCTCAATGATGCTTGTGTTATAAGTGACAAACCACTTGTATTTGGTGCTATATATAAATTTCAGGGACAGGTGTCTGTTTTTAATTATAATAACGGACCAACCTATCGGTGTGCCTTTCCAATTGCACCAAAAAAGGATGCAGTTCCCAATTGTTCCGAAATTGGGGTATTAGGCGTTTTACCAGGCATTATTGGAAGCCTTCAGGCCAATGAAGTTCTTAAAATAATTCTGGAAATAGGCAAGGTGCTTTCAGGAAGGTTGCTTTGTTTTGATGCACTTACAAATGAAACAACCGAAGTATCCATTAAAAAATCTGAAACAGAATATCATAAGATATTGGCCTCTAAAAATAATTTTCATAACCAAGGGTTTGAAAACTCCTGTGAAAATTATTCAGGGGTTTCAATCAAAGACATTTTAAATAAAGATAACATTCAGTTTGTCGATGTCAGAGAACCCTGTGAACAACCAAAATTGGAAGGCGTTTCTGTTGCCAGGATTCCCTTGGGTGAATTGAAAAACTACCTTGATAAGATAAGTACAACTAAAGAAAAGGCTGTTTTCTGTCAAACAGGGGTCAGGAGCATAAAAGCCATTTCAATCCTAAAAGAAAATAATTTTCTCAATTGCTATCGAATTAAGGAAAGTGCCTCAGAAATAAACAAGTATATAAAAGAGAACAATAAAAAGAGATAAAATGAGTGACAAGAAACCAAAGACTGTATTTAAAGACGGGGCTATTTCCTCTGAATTTATAGGAAAATCTATTGCAAAACATCAATCCAGCACCAGCATAGGGGCTCATAACATATTTTTAGGTCAGGTGCGCTCTGATGTAATTGATAACAAGAGGGTAAAGGCCATTGAATATACTGCCTATGAAGATATGGCTAATTCCAGATTTCATGAGATTCGTGAAAAGGCTTTTGAAAAATTCGACCTTACCTGTATGCATATTTACCACAGTTTGGGCAGGGTGAATGCGGGAGAAATATGTTTGTTTGTTTTTGTGTCCTCCCCAGCTCGGAAAATGGTTTTTAAAGCCTTGGAATATATAGTTGAGGAGATTAAAGCCACTGTTCCTGTTTTTGGAAAGGAGATTTTTGAAGATAATTCACACCAATGGAAAGTTAATAAGTAAGTATGGTAGATATAACAAATAAAACCAACACATTAAGAACGGCTGTTGCCCAGGCAATAGTTAAGGTTAGTAAACAAGAAACCATTACTGCTATACAAAATGATGCAGTGCCTAAAGGAAATGTGTTTGCCATGAGTAAAGCGGCAGGATTCCTAGGTGTCAAGCGTACCCCTGATATTCTTCCGGATTGTCATCCCTTGCCTATTGAATTCACAAGTGTGGATTATGAAATAAACGGATTAGAAATCAGGGTTTTATTTACAGTAAAAACCATTTATAAAACAGGGGTAGAAGTAGAAGCTATGCACGGTGCCAGTGTGGTTGCATTGAATATGTACGATATGTTGAAACCAATTGATAAAGGGATTGAGATCCATCACATTAAATTGATCCATAAAAAAGGAGGAAAATCAGATTTCAGGGATCGATTCAGAAAGGATTTAAACGCTGTGGTGATTGTGTGTTCAGATTCAATTTCAGCTGGAGAAAAACAAGACAGCGCCGGAAAAGCAATTATTGCAAAACTGGAGGAATGCCAGGTTAAAATTTCAGACTACCTAATTATTCCCGATGAAAAGGATATTATCCAGGAAAAAGCCAGAGCGTATCAGGAACAAGGAATAGATTTAATTATTTATACTGGTGGCACAGGCCTTTCAAATAGGGATGTTACCCCGGAAGCATTGACACCAATATTGGATAGAAGAATTCCCGGAATTGAAGAGGCTATTCGTAATTACGGACAAGACAGAACGCCTTTTTCGATGTTGTCAAGAAGTATAGCAGGAACTATGAAGAACAGTTTAGTCCTGGCCTTACCAGGCTCAACAAATGGAGCAAAGGAATCTATGGAAGCTATTTTTCCATCGGTTTTACATATATTCAGAATATTAAAAGGTGCTAGACACGATTAGATGAGAAATCAAGACCACATACTACAAGACTCACATGGCAGAGACCATACCTATTTGCGTATCTCATTGGTAGAACGTTGCAATTTGCGATGTTCCTACTGTATGCCGGCAGAAGGGGTGCAGCTAACCCCAAGAAGTCATATTATGACTTTTGAGGAAATATATACAATGGCAAAAACCTTTGTGGATAATGGAGTTACTAAAATCAGATTAACCGGAGGAGAACCCTTAATTAGAAAAGATATTCCTGTTATTTTAGAAAAATTGGCGTCATTACCTGTAGAACTATCTATTACCACGAATGCTGTTATCATTCATAAGTTTATTGATACCTTAAAATTACATGCTGTCAATAACATCAATGTCAGTTTAGATACGCTGATAAAGGAAAAGTTTAAGAAAATCACCCTGCGAGATCATTTTGAGATTGTTTATAATAATATTTTCCTTTTAGTAAAAGAAGGCTTTAATGTAAAGATCAATGTTGTCTTGATGCGGGGTGTCAATGATGATGAGGTTATTGATTTCATTAATCTCACCAAAGATTTACCTGTATCAATTCGTTTTATTGAATTTATGCCTTTTGATGGAAATAAATGGGATTTGAGCAAAATGGTTTCCTACGCAGAAGTGATGAGGTATGTAAATGCAGCTTTTCCATCAGCCCAGCTTGAAGCTTTGCAAGATGCCCCAAATGACACTTCAAAAAATTACAGGATTAAAGGCTACAAAGGAAGTTTTGCCATTATAAGTTCAGTGACGAATCCGTTTTGTGATTCCTGTAACAGGCTTAGGTTAACGGCTAACGGACAACTAAAGAACTGCTTATTTTCTTCTTCAGAATCAGATTTGTTAACCACGCTTCGTGCGGGAAGGTCTATTGAGCCAATTATTCAAAAAGCGGTACAAAGCAAGCTTAAAATTAGAGGAGGCATGGATACATTAGAAAAATTACAAATGCCAAAATTACATTTGCAAAACAGGAGTATGACTACTATTGGGGGATAAGCTTACTTTTCTGGTAAAATACAGGCATCACTAAGATTCTTTAAAACAGGTTTTAATCCAAATTCCAGGGTTTGTTTCATAACCTTGGAATCTTCTTTATGGCATTGAAGGCAAGCACCAACCAAAAGTATTTTTTTTTGTTCTTCTACATTAAAGGGTCTAAAATCTGTTCTTGTAGAGTTAACCACCCCTTTGTCCACCTTTTTTAAAAAAGGAATCCATGCGTCCTCAGGTAAATTATCATGGCTATTTAATGCATATTCAGGAGTAAAAATCCAGGTGCCTATTCCCTTGCTTATATCATAATCTAAAGAACCTTTGCCATAGCCCAAGGTGGCAGAATTAGAGTGACAGGATTTACAATCTCTTACTTGTTTTGTCGTGGTATGAGGAGAATTTGGAGCGTATAACCTGTGAAAAGAAATGTCTTCTTCAGGGCTACCCCTATAGCTTCCTTTATCAATGGTTAAAATCATCCCTGGTATTGCCGGTTCAATGAGCTTGCCTTCTTTGGTTTCCCGGATTCCCATAGCAGGTGGTGATGATGAAAATTCAGCAACGTATTCTTTCCATTGCCCTTTCACAAATTTTTTGTCCAACAGATCAAAAGCTCTTGGTTCGTTTTCATCAAACTGATTATGGCAACCTATACATCGGGAAGTCCACGAAGAATGACACGTACTACAACTCACATTTTTATGAGCATTATCTCTGGAGCATACTTTGGACTGTGGTTTTAGCGCATGTAAGCTACCATCGTTTTTACTGATTAAAAAGGCATTGCCCAGGGAGTCTACATAGGTGTTGACCAGAGGATGACCATCTTTTTTGGCAACTAGAATTTCCTTGTCGGAATGCGAATAATTTCGATGCATAAACACCAAAAAACTTTCTGTATCCAAGGAATCATAAGAAATGGTATTGGGTTTTTCTTTAAAATGGCAATCAGCACATTGCAAAGAAACAGCATCTTCAGCGTGAGTATAACTATTGCCATTTCCCATAACTTCATGAGAAGAGTGACAATCTATACACAACAACCCCTTTGTGTGATGAACATCTTCTTCAATATATTTGTAAACTCTTTTATCTTCCATTACCTTATAACCTTCTTTATTGATGATTTCACGCTCATCTAATAAGGTTTCCTGTAAGCCTTCATAATTGGTTGATATCCTGCTTGAGCGGCTATGACAACCAAAACAATGTGTATTAATTACAAAAATATTTGTTGCAGGATGGAATTTGGGCAATTCCTTTTTATCAGAAGCCAAATAGGTAGCGAGATCTTCTTTAGCCTCCTCGGAATAATTTAAATGACAGGCATTACAACCCCCGCCCCTGCTTAACTGGTTAATTTCACCATATTCCGTTTTTTGGGCACCCAAATGACAATTGGCGCATAAATCCCTGATATGTTTATCCGCCGGAGAATTTTTAATATCTTTTATATGATATTGATAGTTTGGACTATTTGCTTCCCCAAAAATATATTTATCAACGGCAACAATGCCGCTATTAGTGGTCATCAGGGAATTTTCGATTTTAGCCAATTCATTTGGATGGCATTTTCCACAGGTTTCCCTGGCATCCGATAAATTACCGGGAATTAAGATCATGTCTTTGTGTGCTTCAATTTTATCGGTGGAGGTAACATCTCCTAAATGACAACTGGCACAACCAATAAGTTCTGGATTGTGATAATCTGAATAACCGGTGGTATTTTGATGGCAAGCCAGACAAGACTCAACTATTCCACCTTCAATTTCAGTATAGTTATTATTAATGGCTGATTTAAAGAAATCAATTTTTATTAAATATAACAAGGTGGAAATCAATAAAAAAACTGCTACGAAAGCTCCAAATAAGTATGGTTTTTTTTTCATTATTATGGCGTTATGCAAAGTTACAATAATTAATAATGTTTAATTTTTAAAACCTTCTTTTTATTGAGGCTTGTGTAACAAATGTTACATATAATTGATTTTTGTGTAACTAATGTTGTAAATAGTTGTGGCTTGTGTAACAATTGTTACATATAAACCACCGAAAATATGATTTTCATCATATAATTTAATTGGGTTTAAAAATACATTTACGACAGAAAAATATTTATTATTATGACCACTTCAAGACGAAAATTTATTAAAATTTCTGCTCTAGGTTTAGGAGGTATAGCAGTTTCAACCACTGCATTAAATATGTTTGGAGCAAATCCATATTTAGACGGGTTGGTTAGGGAAAATGTCGCTAAAAATTTTATAAGATCTGCTACCTATTGCGAGGTATGCTTTTGGAAATGTGCTGCCTGGGCTTATACAGATGAAAAGGGAGCTATTAAAAAAATTATTGGAAACGAGGAGGATCCACATTGTAAAGGACGTTTGTGCCCAAGGGGTACAGGAGGGGTAGGGATGTACAATGATGAAGATCGCCTTAAAACCCCCTTAATTAGAACTACTATAAATGGGGAAGAAACATTTAGAGAGGCTAGTTGGGAGGAAGCACTAGATTTGGTGGCATCAAAATTTAAAGAATTAAAGAATAAATATGGAGCAGAATCTCTGGGCTTACTGAAACACGGATGTCCTGGTTGGCATTTTGAACATTTATATAAAGCCTTTGGATCTGATACCATAGCTGAGCCTGCTTTTGCCCAATGCAGGGGACCTCGCGAAACAGCTTTTGCCTTAACCTTTGGTTCTTGGGTAGGTTCCCCTGAACCAACTGATATTAGAGACACAAAATGTTTGGTGCTTATCGGATCACATATTGGTGAAAATATGCACAACTCCCAGGTTCAGGAAATGTCTGAGGCTATAGATAATGGCGCTACAATTATTACCGTTGATCCCAGACTTTCTACGGCTGCCAGTAAATCCCAACATTGGTTGGCCATTAAGCCTGCTACGGATATTGCGCTGTTGCTTTCTTGGATGAATGTATTAATTGAAGAAGAATTATACGATAAGGCGTATGTAGAAAAATATGCCTTAGGCTTTGAGGAACTGAAGCAGCATGTAGCTGAATTTACACCAGAATGGGCGTACGGCATTACTACTATAAAACCAGAAGAAATTAGAAAAACAGCCAGGGCTATGGCACATGCCGCGCCTGCGGTTATTATACATCCTGGAAGACACGTAGTTTGGTACGGAGATGACACACAGCGAGAAAGGGCAATTGCTATTTTAAATGGATTGCTTGGCTCCTGGGGACGTCGTGGGGGATTTTATTTTAAGGAAGGTCTTAAAGTTCCTAATTTTCCACACCCGGAATACCCACAACCTAAATGGAATTGGAAAGATATTGGAGAAAATTACCCCTTGGCTCAAATGGGACTGACAAATGAAATCATTAAATCTTCAATACCTAGGACAAACCCTAAATATCCTGTTAAAGCATGGATGGTGGCTGGAACCAATTTAATTAAATCTATACCAGATACTAAAGAATTAAAAGAAGCATTAGATGCATTAGAGTTTTTGGTGGTCATTGATACTATGCCTATGGACATTACAGGGTACGCCGATGTAATACTTCCGGAGTGTACCTACTTGGAACGTACGGATATTGTGCGCTCATCACCTAACCGGGAGCCTTCCATTGCCGTTAGATTTGCAGCTGTACCCCCAAAATACGACAGTAAACCAGGGGCTTGGATTGCAAAAGAAATTGGAATGCGCTTAGGTTTGGAAGCGTATTATCAGTACGGCGATTTTAATGAAGTTATTGATTGGCAATTGAAAGAATTGGGAACTTCAAGGGAAGAAATGGAAAAAATTGGTGTAAAAAAATACCCTCGCACCTCAGGTTCAATGTATATAAATGAAGAGGAAGTGCATCATTTTGGAACTGCTAGTGGTAAAATTGAATTCTACTCGCATGAATTAGAGAAATTAGGATTTGACCCATTACCAAAATATACCGTTCATCCCGAAGCTCCTCAAGGGTATTACAGATTAAATTATGGAAGATCTCCAATGCATACTTTTAGTAGAACTTCGAACAATCCTAATTTGACCGATTTAAAAAAGGAAAATGACCTATGGGTAAATCCCAAAGTTGCCAGAATCATTGGTTTAAAAACCGGACAGGAAGTTTGGCTTAAAAATCAGGATGATATACTCTCTACCTTTTCAATAAAAGTAAGAGTCACCGAAAGGGTCCGTTGGGATTCGGTTTATATGGTCCATGGTTTTGGGAACGACAATAAAAAATTATCCCGATCTTATGGTAAAGGGATTGATGATACACAAATGATTTCAAAAATATTTACAGACCCTATTATGGGAGGTACTGGTATGAGAGGAAATTTTGTAACAATTTTAACTGAAAACCCACATAAACATACCGAGATATGAGATATGCAATGGTAATTGACACTTTAAAATGTGTTGGATGTAGTGATTGCGTTGTGGCATGTCAGACGGAAAACGACGTGCCTATTGGGTATTGCCGGGATTGGATTGCAGAGACGGTAAAGGGCGTCTATCCGAACCTGGAATTAGAATTAAAATCTGAAAGATGCAACCATTGCGACAATGCGCCTTGCGTCAGGTGTTGTCCTACCGGGGCAAGTCATGTTGGTGTTGGGGGAATCGTTTTGGTAACTGCTGATGAATGTATTGGCTGCGGTGCTTGTATAGAATCCTGTCCTTATGATGCACGTTACCAACATCCGGATGGATATGTAGATAAATGTACGTTCTGTCATCATAGATTAGAAAAAGGCCAACTTCCTGCATGTGTATCAGTTTGTCCTACAAAATGCATGTATTTCGGAGATTTGGATAATCCAAATAGTGAAGTCTCTCAATTATTAAAAAATAGAAAACACAAAACATTAGCTCCGGAAGCAGGAACCAACCCACATGTTTTTTACCTAATTTAATATTTTAATTATGCAAGAAGAATTATTTACAAGCGGAAGAGATATTCCAAATATTGATCCTTCATTACAAATATGGCACTGGCCTATAGCGCTATACCTGTTTTTAGGAGGACTTGCAGCGGGAATTCTGTTTTTTGCAGCCTTATTCTATGTGTTGGGAAAGGGAAAGGAGTATCCTGCAGCTGTTAAATTTACCTCAATCATACCGCCAATCGCGTTGTCAATTGGCTTATTGGCTTTGGTTTATGACCTGACCCATAAATTATACACCTGGAGGTTATACACCACCTTTAGAATAGAATCCCCAATGTCCTGGGGTGCATGGGTATTGCTCATTGTAACCCCACTTTCATTTTTGTGGTTGTTCAGTTATTATGCTGAAAACTATCCTAAAACGGAGGAAAAATTAGGTTTATTGAAAAAATTTAAATTTTTGAGAACCTTTGAACAATTCCTAAAAACCAATAGAATCTATATTGCCTATGCCTTAATTCCCTTAACATTGGTTTTGGGTGTCTACACGGGTATTCTCCTGTCGGCATTTAATGCAAGACCTCTTTGGAACAATGCGATTTTAGGGCCTCTATTCTTAACCTCCGGACTATCTACAGGGGCTGCGGCCATTATTTTAATGGCAAAAACAACCAAAGAAAGGCATTTGTTCGGAAAAATAGATCTGGGATTGATCATTATTGAATTGGCGCTGATAGTCCATATGATCATGGGATATTTTGCAGGTTCACAAGTGCAGCTGGAAGCTATGGAATTACTGGTTGGCGGAGAATTCACCCTGATGTTCTTTGGCTTTGTAGTCCTTCTTGGACTCATTGTCCCTGCAATACTAGAACTTATTGAACTTATTGGCTATAAAGTCCCGGTTATTGTCGCGGCTTTGCTGGTTATTTTGGGGGGATTAATTTTTCGATTTGTAATGGTAGAAGCCGGACAACTAACCCGTTTTCTATATTAAAACTGTACATCATGACAAAAGACAAAAAACAAAACAATGCACACGTTTACTGGAATCCTTATTTCGGAGGTTTTCTGCTGGGAATAATCATATTATTTACATTTTTTATGACCGGCAGGGGGTTGGGAGCAAGCGGAGCCATGAAAAGCAGCGTTGTTTCAATGGTTGAAACCGTGGCGCCAAGCCATGCAGAGAACAATGCCTATTACAGTAAATTTTTAGACGAAGATAAATCCCCTATGAATACCTGGCTGGTATTTGAAGCAATAGGTGTGCTAATTGGTGCATTTATATCTGGTGGCCTGAGTGGAAGAATTAGTTGGAGAGTCCAACATTCACCAAAAATCACAAGCAAACGAAGGCTCATTTTTGCTTTGGGAGGTGGTGTTTTGTTTGGATTGGGTGCGCAAATTGCCCGTGGCTGTACATCTGGAGCCGCCTTAAGCGGGATGGCTGTTCTTTCATCCGGCGGATTTATAACCATGTTGGCTATTTTTGGTTCGGCATATGCATTCGCTTACTTTTTTAGAAAAAACTGGATTTAATTTAAAAAATAAAAAATTATGGGACCTTTAATTCCTAACGGCGTAATTCCAGTAGAATGGGACAGTATCATCGCCATCTTAATTGGTATTGCTTTTGGATTTGTTTTGGAAGCCTCTGGATTTTCATCATCCAGAAAACTCGCGGGTGTTTTTTACGGCTATGATTTTGCCGTTTTAAAAGTGTTCTTTACAGCTGCACTAGTTGCTGTAATAGGGGTTTATTATATGGATTACCTTGGCTACTTAGATGTCAGTCAACTATACGTTCACCCAACCTATCTATGGGGCGCAATTATTGGCGGGGTTATTATGGGTGTCGGGTTTGTCGCCGGAGGATTTTGCCCTGGCACAAGTTTATGTGCCGTGGCCATCGGTAAGATAGATGCCATGGTTTATGTGGGTGGTATTATGGTGGGAGTTTTAATTTTTTCTGAACTATATACTTTCTTTGAACCAATTTACGAAGGCTATTTTTATGGCAATATCACCTTGGAAGATTCCCTGGGTATCAATCCATACTGGTTTGTATTTATATTTTCCATTATTGCAATTGTTGCTTTTGTAATATCTGATATGGTGAGTAAAAAACAAAAAAAAATATTCTATTAATTTTAGAACAATACCATGGTTAAAAACAAGATAGCAAAAGTTTTAAATTTCAGATATATAATCCTGGCGGCAATTTTAATTTTACTTGCTGGAGGATTGGTGTTATTGCCTAAATATCAGAAGCATGAAGGTATAAAGCCTCAAGAATTATTGAGCAATGTGATTAGCTCTGAAAGATATATCACAACAGATAAGTTGTCGGAAAAATTAATTTACAGAGATCCTTCTTTTATATTAATTGATGTCAGGGATGAAAAAAGTTATGAGAATTATTCACTTCCTAACGCTATTAATATTCCTCTTGAAAAATTATTAGATGAGGATTCAAGAGCATATCTAAATCAAAGTCAATTTGATGTGGTACTTTTTTCAAATGATCATTTTTATGCGGATCAAGCCTGGATCTTATGCGACCGTTTGGGATTTAAAAATATCCGCGTTTTAAAAGGTGGCCTAAACTTATGGTTTACAACAATTATAAATCCGGAGGAACCAAGTCAAAGTATGCCTGCCGAAGAATTTGATTTGTATTCAACAAGAAAAGCCGCGAGTATGTATTTTGGAGTCGTTTACCCTGAACAGGCTCAAATGGTCGAGTCTGAAACAAAAATAGAGGCTCCAAAAAGAGTCATTACCGTTCAAAAGAAAAAGAAACGAGCGGCCGAAGGTGGTTGTTAATTTTTAAATTTATAAAACGCTCCTTATGATAGAAATAGAAAAAACCCAACGTATTTCGATAGCTGCTGTACTTTTTATTCTTGTAGTGCTTATGGGCTTTTTAACTTATGAAAGACCAAAACACTTATATGCGATTAATACTAAAAGCACTCTTGAAAAATTAACAGGTGACAATTATTTAATCACATTAAATGATCTCAACAACCCTGATTATGTATTAATTGATGTTAGAAATCAATTTGAATTTGAAAAAGGTCATCTGGAGGATGCCATTAATATTTACACTCCGAATATTTTAAGTGATGAAAATTCAGATCTTTTCAAGGAATTAAAAGAAACCAATAAAACGGCTGTATTATATGGAACGAATCCAGAGGAAGTAAATCCCCCCTTTCTTATTTTATATCAATTAGGCTTTGATAATATTAAAATGCTGGCCATTGAAAACAGCTATTTACAAAATAAGCTAATCACAAAAAACAGTGAGATAGAAAATTCTGAAGCTGATATAGCTGCTTTTATCAATGAATCACGTGAAAACGTCTCTATCAAGCCTATAGAGGAAGACATACGACAGGCACCAAAAAAAATAATCACGATTAAAAGGGAAAAGAAAGCCGCTGAAGGCGGATGTTAGTTTAATTGCAGGTGTTTACATAAGAAATACTTATGGTCAGTAGTACGAGGATTTTCCAAAGAAAGGCTGATTTGCAACATTGATGCTAACGCTCATTATGCCTTAATCGGTATTCCGGGCAGGTAGTACATATACAGTTATGGTTGATAAAGACCAGGATTTAATGAGCTCAAATGGAAACGGATTACGGACACATTTGAGTTGAACTCAGGCAGGGCAATGCCGGTGGATTTTTATAATCCCTAATTAGACATTGAATTTATAACAATTAAAATGTCTGTATATGTAAATAATTTAAAAATACATCCATTCAATAAATACCATTAAATTAACAATTATGAAGAAATTTTTAGGATTAGCATTCGTACTTATTACAACCTCAGTTTTTTCGCAAGCCGGGCATGTTATGCAAGGTGCGGGTTCGGTAAACATGTCCATGGGTGGTGCTGCCACAGCACAACCTTTAGACATAAGCGGTGCCCTACATTGGAACCCAGCAGCAATTTCAGTATTTGATAGTAACATCATAAACTTTGATCTTGGAGCCTTCTTTTCATCGCCTGAACTGAGTTCCAGCCTACCAGCAGGAGCAATGTGGCCTGCAGATGCATTTGGTCCTAGTTCACCTGCTTCTCCTGCTGTTTCAGGTGTCACAAAGGATGATAGGGGGGTTTCTCCTATGCCGACTCTAGCCTTTGTATATGGAAAGGAAGGAAGCAAACATACCTTTGGAGCGTCTGCCTTTGGGATTAGTGGATTTGGTGTAACATTTCCACAAGAGACCAATTTACCGATGGATGCAAATGGAAATCCTAACCCAAATTGGGACCCAAATAATTCAAATCCAGTAAATTATCCACAAAACTTAATGGGTTTTGGACATATTGAATCTGATTATATGTTATTGCAAGTTGGATTAACCTGGGCTTATGAGATAACAAATGAATTGTCAATAGGTGTCCAACCGACACTGAATTATGCAGCACTGGAATTGGCGCCAAACCCAACTGCAAACCCAAATGCATCGGGATATCCTGTAAGCGATAAAGCTTCTGCCCTTGGCTATGGAGCACAAATTGGTGTGTTTTACAATTCCCCCAGTGGATTTAAATTAGGGGCTTCTTATAAAACACCACAAAAATTTGAGGATCTGAAATTCAATAACACCCATTTAGATAATTCGACTTCAGAAAATGCCTTTAATATGGACTACCCGTCAATACTATCATTTGGATTAGGGTATTCAACAGGAGACATTGATTTAGCAGTTGATTATAGATTTGTAGATTATGAGAACACAAATGGTTTTGCTGAAAAAGGTTGGACTCCCACAGGTTCAGTTGCTGGTTTTGGATGGAAAAACATGAACATACTTTCTGTTGGCTTACAATATAAAGGGATCGAAAAATTACCTTTAAGAATTGGTTATACCTACAGCAGCAATCCAATCGACAGCGAATTGGCATTTTTCTCAATTCCTGCCACTGCTGTTGTTGAAAATGCTTTCCAGTTTGGATTAAGTTACCCTGTTACAGATAACTTTATGTTACATGGTGTTTACCATTATGGCACTAGCGGAGACAAAACTGAAGGAGAAATATTTAACCCACAGAATATCCAAAATAATCCTCCTTATGGAGCAATACCAGGAAGTAAAGTTGGTTATGATATGACCACAGGCATGGTTATGTTAGGCCTTACATATACTTTTAGCAAATAAATCATTGATTACTTTATCTTAAAAACGGCTTCAGTGGAAGTCGTTTTTTTTTGTTCAACTACCTAAGACCTAATTTTTATATTGAAATCCACAGATTGGATTTTCACATTCGCTTTTTCGGCTTTTTCAATAAATTTCTGCCTCCTTTCCTTATCGGTACGATCCGTTGGTTTCTTTCCGCAAAATATGACCTGAAAATCCCCGAATCTTTCCCCGTATTCTTCTCTTAAAGCTTCTGCCGTAAAATAATTGGTTTTAATTGAGGGATTTTTGTTGTGAGCAGCACAAAGCATCTAAAACCTTTTCCTGAGTGAGAAATTTTTTTTCTCTTGGATGTTTCCTCTTATTATAGAGGCATTTCTGCATAAAAAAGCGGTCGGACATCGTTCCAATCTTTATTCAGCATTAAAGAAAAGAGGTTCTTTTGCTGCAATGGATTTGGTTGAGATCCGAAATCTCAGAAATATTTCCGGAACCTTGCTTAACCTCAGTTTTATATCCTTTCTTATGTAACCTAGGTTGCAAATAGGGACAAATAAGGCATGTATATTTGGCCCTTGAACTATAAAAATTACATAGCACTTATATTGGCTGCAATTGTTTTTACAAAATTTGTAGTTATTGATTCCAAACTTTTGGGAACCATCCCCAATTCTGATGAAATAGCATTTGTAAACCAATCCTGTAAATTTAATAATTATCAATTTTCCCCGGTTCTGGAAAGTTACAGTGAGGATTCATCTGTCTTAAACATCGGGTACAACTCCTATTGTAATCCCCTGTATAATTTTGAGATCGGGGATTGGACTCTTGAGGTGGAAGAGCCCAGTTTCAAAAATTATGGTTCGCCGGTTATTGCCTTAACGAGGTCTTACAGTTCCAAGATCTCGCCACCTCCACAGATTTAAACCCTGATAACTTTTCGGCCTATACTTTTTTCAAAGTATTTGTAGAAATTCTTTTCAGATGTTTCTGTCTTTAAAATAAATTTCACGCAATTCAGGTAGGCTCGAACTTTAAAATATCCCATAAATTTTTAGTGCAAAGGCCTAAAAAATATCCATTAGTTTTTGGGCTAAAAATTCAAAATTATTAGATCGTCGGGAATATTAATAAAATAATTGATAAAAATTTACATCATGAACAAAAAAACGAAAAAGAGTCTGATTGAATACGGTATAATTGGTGTTATTATATTGACACTTTTTGCCACAGGATTACATACTGAGGTATTAGGATTTATGCAACGGGGAATTCTGGCAACCGGGATAATGAATCCCGATCTGGAACAAAAAGCAGCACTCCCAACATCCGAAGTTGCAACCATTGATTCAAAGCCGAAAGCCGATTTTAGTATGAACCTTATTAATTCGAAAGGTGAAAAAGTACCCCTGGAAGAATTTCGTGGAAAGGTGATCTTTATCAATGTATGGGCAACCTGGTGCCCTCCTTGTATTGCCGAAATGCCTGGAATTAATAAGCTTTACAAAGATGTCAATAAAGAGGATGTAGTTTTTATAATGCTTTCAGTAGATCAGGATTTTCAAAAAGCAATCGACTTTAATAAAAATAAAGGCTACGAATTTGAAGTATACAGGATTGAGGGGCGAATGCCAAAAATGTACGCCACACAAAATATCCCTACCACGTATGTTATTGACGCAAACCAAAAAATTGCCCTAACCCATATGGGAATGGGGGACTATGATACCAGGGAGTTCAGGGAATTCCTTCAGGAATTAAAATAACCGATAATCTTAGAGGGAGGGAGATAAATATTTATTCTTTTATTCTTCCTGTTAAAATAATTAATTTATCATTCAATATTTTCTGCTTTTCAAGAAAAATCATTTGAGGGAAGCCATGCTCATTTTGTGTTTCTCCTGATACCATTGATTGAGGAATTCCCGGTTTCAGCAAAAGAGCTGGAAGCTCCAAAAAATAGAAACATCAATAAGCAGAACTTTATTTCATAAAGGAGAGGAAATAATTCTGAGCATTGAAGCCCAAATACCACAGGATTGGTTTAGGTGCTCCTGCGGTTTTGATCCCGGGTAAGCTCCAAGGCTCCCTGATCTGCTATGGAGCCGACTGGCAGCTCTATTAACTCCGCGCCTATTCGCTTTGATTCCAATGACGGTCACTCTCTGGAATTATTGGAACTTGCCTTATCACTAAAATTTTAAAGTATCTTAGAAAACCGGATAATTACATCTTCGGGTAAAGGAATTAATAGTTCGGATTTAGCTAGGTAACATCATAAAAAAAACGGCAAAGCAAAAGGCCTTAGCGTTTTTTAGGTGCATCACCCTGATCAATAAAAATCTATTGAAATTTATAATCAGTTCCAGGAACGGTAGAAAAAGAGTTCGGACCTAAATAATCACAATACGCCCTGGCTTCTATTTTTGGGGAGACAGGGGATTTTAACTTTAAATATTCCTCGAGTACCTCGTGAATGGTATAGTCTTTTACCTCGACCTCTTTCACATTTGGGATCCGGCATAAATTATCCAGAGGATCCCCGGGACGAACGCAGGCAGAGATTGTGTAATATTCATCATCGCTCATTTCCTGTCCATTCACTCTAACCGAATTTACGCGCTGACCTCTTGGTGCCTGACTGCTAAAATCAACCTCCATTCCTGAAAACCTAACCAGCCAGCCGCCAAATCGTTCTGTAGGATCCTGGGCAAAGGCGTTGTGCATTTCCCTTTCCAACCAGTCTTTAATTTGTTTCCCGGTGGCTTTTCCTGTTTTTACCTTTTCATTCACCGGAATTAAATTCCACAAATTTGCCCGGGTAATGGGTGCGGGTTTTCCATCTGCAGGCACTATGGGATTTCCAAATCTAAAACCGTTGGAAATGGAGATATCCGCACCTGTTTTCCAGCGGGCAGCATCGGTAATGAGATTGTCCGTCGGGTTTTCAACCGTTAAATAGCGGTACATAGGAGTATTGGTAAAGCCTATTACGGTTTCCAAATGTTCCTTATAAGGAGCTTTCGCTTTGTCTACCAGTTCCTGAATTTCCGTATTTGCCGTATATTTCTCAGGATCCACATCCATTAATTCATAATCGTCTTTGACAAGTTTTCCATCCACAAAATACAGGTTTAACTTTCCTACAAAAGAACCGAAAGCACCCGGTTCGGTTACCTTGGCATATTTTCCTTCTATAGGTTTACGCAGCCTTTCGTGAGTGTCATTTCCCAAAATATAATCCACATTTTTAGCCATTTCATTATTGGCCAATTCCACCTGTTTAAAAATTCCCATATGGGTAACCAGGAATAAAACATCTACTTTTTTATCATTTTTAACCTCCTCAATGAGTTTCTCTGTGTTTTTATCTAGTCCGCTAAATGATATTCCTTCACTAAAGATAGGATTTTGCCGCACTGGAACATCCGGGTCATTTATCCCGATAAAACCAAGTTTGACCCCTTCGATTTCCTTGATCCAATAAGGAGGGAAAAGTCGCTTTCCATCTTGCTGATGATACATGTTTTGAGCGATTACCGGGGTGTCGTAGGCATTTAGAACATCCAGCATAGATTCTTTTCCATAGACAACCTCCCAGTTGCCGGGAATAAGCAAGTCATAGTTCATTTTGCTAATTATTTCGGGGAATATGTCGCCTTTGGAAAATGCGGCATATCCGCTTCCCTGGATCAAATCCCCACCATCTACAATTACAGTGCGGTTTGGGTTTTTGGCCCGCTCCTGATCAAACAAGGTTTTAATAGTGGACAAACCACCGCGTTCTTTAAATACGATGCTGTCATTTTCCCAAAACAATTCGGGATGGGTGTCTAACTGGCCGTGAATATCGGCCGTTTGTAAAATAGTGATCTTGAGGGTGTCCTGGACCACGGAATCTCCTTGATTTTTCCCGGGCATTATTTGCTCGCAGGAACTCAATACTAAAAAACTTAATATTCCCAAACCAGTATAGGATGCTGTTTTAATAATTTTCATGTGTATATTCTTATTGTTTTTCTTGGGTTCATGTAATTCGCAGTTCTTCATCAGCCTTTTTATAGCCTTTGGGGTATGCTCATTTCATAGATTTCTTTAAAGTCCAAGGCTTAAATATCCTTTCTTCTGAAGCTGAAAATTGTATAAGATACCATTATCCACTATTTCCAATTCCTGAGGAAGGTCTTTTTGATCAACCCCGAATTTTTTCATTGAAAATCCACAGATCACGATTTTTACATTTGCTTTTTCAGCATTATCAATAAATTTCTGCATCATTTCCTTATCCGTTAGGTCGGTAACGGTTTTTCCGCAAATAATTACCTGAAAATCCCCGAATTTCTCTCCGTCTTCTTCTGCTAAAGCCTCAGCTGTTAAAATAATTGGTTTTAACTGAGGGATTTTTGATGTGAGCACTACATAATTGTTTTTTTCGTGGTGGATCGTATTTTGGGCCTCCGCAGAAAATATCGGAAGTGTTAAGACCAGTAGAATTGTGCTTAAAATTAAATTTTTCATGGGTTATGTTTTTTGAATTTTATTAAAATCGTTTAGTATAAAAAATAAGAGTCCGCCAAAAATTGCGATATTCTTAAACAGGGGGCCAAGGCTGTCAATTTGGCCAACTTGAACCGTAAGGGTAATAGGAATTAAACAAGCTGCCAGGATTGTTGCGGCCCATTTGGTTTTATAACCAAGCATCAGGCTTATCCCGCCAATTAGCATTGCAATTCCGGAGAGGATGATCAGTAAGGTAGGATCACCGAATAGATAGGCAATTCCTTTGAATGTTGCCCGGTCAATTTTTTGAAGCGTTTTTTCTATATTGAATAAATGGCTTAAACTCGCTACCAAAAAAATTCCGCTCAGCAGCACCCGAAAGATTTGAACCGAGTGTTGATTCACTGAAATCTTTGTCATTTTTAAATGGATAAATGGTTAATGGATACAGCCGTAATGAAACTCGCATGCCGAGATTCCTATACAATTTTTTTTTGAAAAAAATCAGTGGAGGCAAGGGGTTTCAATAAGTAATCCGGCTGATGGAATGTTGCTTAAAAAGAGTGGAATTATACTTTTGGCGGGGGATATAATTTATCCCGGTAGAAGCTAATTACCGATTGAGTCTGATAATTGTGTTCTTGATAATTGTGCTGGGCAAATGCGAAAGGATAATTCTCCATTTCAAATTGAAAAGGAGAAGCGCAAATCACATTAACAGTAATGTTGTTGACCAAAGATCCCTCTTCCAGGCTTTGTCCTTCATGATATTTATTTAATTTGTTTTTTTTGCAAAGCGGATTGACAAAGGTGATTTCTTCAGAATTGAAAATAACCCCAAGTAATTTGGAATCCATAGTGATGAATTTTCCTAAGAAAACTGTGACAAAAAAAATGGCTATGTAGGATTTTATCTGCATCGAGAATGCGAATATAGGACCTTGCTTTTGGATGGTAAGTGACTTTTGTTACACAGGCAGACAAATTATTCCTTCTGGGAAAAAATCTCATTGAGGTGTAATTCTATTTGCTGCCAACATTATTTCCCATCTTCCCCTGTAAAAATGTCTTTTACATTTATTTATGAAAGGCATATTTTTAGGATTTTAATTTATTGCATTTAATAGTTCCTTTAAAAAAGTATCTACATCAAATTCCGGGTGTTCAGTCAAACCAAATCTCACGATCACTATTTCTTTTGAAGGAATAATAAACAGGTGTTGCCCCTGAAATCCGTTGCTGGAAAAAAGGTCTTCTGGCACATGGGGATATTTCCCACCTGCATTTAACCAAAAATGTGCTCCATATTCACCATGAGAGCCATTTGTTGGAGTTGCGGAATAAGTAACCCAGGATTCCCGGAGCAACTGTTCCCCGTTCCAGTTTCCCTTATTGAGATATAACAAGCCAAATTTCGCCCAATCCCGGGCGGTAGCCCAACTGTAGGAAGAACCTACATAATTGCCTGCAAGGTCGGTTTCAAGGGTCATGGAATTCATTCCTATTTTATCGATTAATCCGGAATACCAATAATCCAGGTATTCCTGATGCGATTTAAATTGATCCCGAATAAATCCTGAAAGCAAGTTTGTGGTACCCGAGGAGTAATTCCAGCTATTATTGGGTTCCCCCAGGAGGGGTTTGTGCAGCTGCATATTGGGCATGTCCTCAGCTAAAAACAACATGTTGGTCACATCAGAAATTGAATTGTAATCCTCTGTCCATTCCAGGCCACTGTTCATTTGCAATAAATTATTTAAGGTGATCTTTGATCGAGGCTCATGATCCCATTCTTTGAACAGCTTATTTTGTGTAAGGGAAATTTTCCCTTGTTTTTCAAGTACACCTAAAACAGCATTTGTGATGCTTTTTGTCATGGACCAACCCAAAAGTTTAGTTTCCACAGAAAACCCAGGGGCGTATTTCTCAGCGATCAGCCGGTCTTTATAAAGCACTACAACGGCTCTTGTTCTTTTTGTTTTTTCAGCATCTTTATCAAAAGCATTGTCAACCGCCACCTGTAAAGCCTCATAATTTACCGTTGAAAAAGCAGAATCTTCCGGGTTTGCGTTTCCATAAGGGTAAGGCAGGGTGCTTTGTGAATATTCACGCTTTGGTTTGTAATTAGCAGAGGGAACTCCTGTGGATCTATCAGGTAAAACAATGCAACCAATTCCTTCCTTATAAACTGCTTTTCTCAATTTTAAACCAAAAACCGAGGAGCTAACCGATTTCTCTTCGAAGTTAATTTTGTTTTTGGCATAAGAAACCGGGGTGAAATCGTTGTCGCCTTCTTCAATGGATCGCAAATCCCTGCCGGCTACGAAAGTACAGGAGCAAACGTTTTTTGCAGCAAAACCTGTGATGATATTCAATCGGGGGTAGTTGGAATAAACAAGATAAACAACAACTGAAAATATGATTAAAAAGCTGATTTTTACAATTTTCTTCATTTAGAGCGACTTTAAAGAACAGATAAACATACTATTTTTTGGTGTAATAATTTAAATTTTCTATTTTTGTCAACCAAATGGTTAGACCATATAGTTTGATATGAAAGTTAAAGAAGAAAATACCGAATTAGGGATTCTCAATGCTGCCAAGGAAGTTTTTCAGGAAAAAGGAATGGCGGGAAGCAGGATGCAGGAAATTGCCGATAAAGCGGGAATAAACAAATCTATGTTGCACTATTACTACCGAAGCAAGCAATTGCTCTTTGAGGCAGTTTTTAAAAGTGCTTTTAGATTATTAGCCCCACAATTGAACAGGATATTAAATGATGACAGTGAATTATTTGACAAAATAAGAAATTTCACAAATAATTACATCTCCTTCGTGATCGTACATCCATATTTGCCAAATTTTGTAATTCAGGAATTGAATAAAAACCCCGATTTTATCGTGGGGATGCGTGCGGAAAAAGATTTCCCCACCATAGAAAAATTCAAGATCCAGGTGGAAGATGCCATAACCCGTGGGCTTATAAAACCTATTGAGGCGGAACAATTGTTTATCAATATTATTTCATTAAATATTTTTCCATTTATTGCCGCGCCATTATTACAGGGATTGATACAGGTGGAGGAAAAGGAATATTTCAAATTGATGGAAAAGCGAAAAACTGAAGTCGCCGACTTTATTATTAATTCTATCAGCCTTAAATAAAATGAAAAAACTCAGCATCCTAATTTTGTTATTACTAGCATTTTCTATGAAAGCTCAGCAAATACTGACCTTAGAAGAGTGTTACAATTTGGCCAATGAAAATTATCCCTTGGCCAGGCAGCATGACTTGCTTAAAAACAGAACCGACCTGGAAATTTCTGTACTGGAAAAAGGCAGGCTTCCAAAGGTTGATTTAAATGCGCAGGCTACGTATCAATCAGAAGTGTTGGAATTTCCTTTTCAACTGCCAAATTCTACAATTGACCCCTTGAACAGAGATCAATACAGGGCTACTTTGGATGTAAATCAGCTTATTTATAATGGCGGAAGCATTAATGCCAATTCAAAATTAAAAAATGCGGAGTTGGAAGCCCAGCAACAGATGCTAGGCGTGAATCTGTATCAATTAAAGAACAGGATCAATCAATCTTACTTTTCCGTTTTATTGCTTCAACAACAGATAAATCTATTGGTTTTAAAACGGGAGCAATTGCAATCTCAGATAGATGAGGTTAAGACAGGGGTGAAGTACGGAGCAATCTTGCCTGCATCAGAAAATGTTCTGGAGGCTGAAGATCTAAAGCTTTCCCAGGAATTGTCCCAGGTGAATTTCGACAGGAAGAAAGCACTGAATACTCTTTCAGTCCTGATAAATAAAGAACTTTCTCAGGATTTAATTCTCTCAAAACCAGAATTCCCTTTTTTGTATACAGGAAATTTTTTACGCCCGGAATTAGAGTACTACAATCTTCAAAACAAACAAATAGAATCCTCCAAAGAAGTGATCTCAAAATCCAATGTACCTAAAGTCTTTGGATTTGCACAGGCAGGCTATGGAAATCCGGGCTTGAATATGCTGGATAATTCCTTTCAGGAGTTTTATATGATAGGAGTAAAAGCAAACTGGAATGTTTTTGACTGGGGAAAAACCAAGGCTCAAAAACAGGCACTTTCAGTTTCCCAGGAAATAGTGAAATCCGAAAAAGAAACCTTTCAATTAAACCATGAGCTGCAACTGAAAGAGTCTGGATATGAAATAAGAAAAACCGAATCCCTGATAGAAGCAGATAAAGAGATTGTTATTTTAAGGGATAAAGTATTGAAATCGGCAACTTCACAACTGAAAAACGGGGTAATAACCTCTTCAGAATACTTATCCGAATTCAACAGTTTATACGAATCAAGGATCGACCAAAAACTACACGAGATCCAACTGGATCTGGCAAAGGCAAATTACAAGCTCATAAGAGGGGAAACCAATAACAATTAAGGAAAAAATGAAAAAATTACTAATATTGAGTTCAGCAGCTGTTTTTGGGAGTTTTATCTCCTGCGGGAAGGATGAAAAAGCCGATGGGTACGGGAATTTTGAAGCTACCGAAATCACGGTATCCGCGGAGGCAAACGGAAAGATAGAATTATTGGATCTTGAAGAAGGCGTTATCCTGGATAAAAACCAAATCGTGGGATTGATAGATACCACCCAGCTGTATTTTAACAAACAACTGGCGATGGCTTCCCTGCAAACAATTGAATCCAAATCAGGAAACGTGTTATCGCAAATAGCAGTGCTGAAGGAAGAACTCAAAACCGCCCGCAGCGAAAAAGACAGGGTAGAGAATCTGTTTTCAGAAAATGCAGCAACCCAGCGGCAGGTAGATCAGGCCATAGGGAAGGTAAATGTTATCAGCCAACAAATAAAAAGTGTGGGAACCCAAAATGCCCCCATTGTAAACGAAGTGAAATCTATTGAGGTACAAATAAAAAAAATTGAAGATCAAATTCAAAAAAGTAAGATCATAAGCCCGGTTAAGGGCACGGTTTTATCAAAATATGCAGAACCGGGAGAGATTACGTCTTTTGGAAAACCCCTGTATAAAATCGCCGATATTTCTGAAATGACCCTGCGCGTGTACCTTGGGGAACCACAATTGCCACAGATTCAAATAGGTCAGAAAGTAGCGGTAAAAATTGATGATCAGGACGGGATGAAAGATTATGACGGCAGGGTTTCCTGGATTTCCTCCTCGGCAGAGTTTACCCCAAAGATTATTCAGACAAAAGAAGAACGGGTAAATTTGGTATATGCGGTTAAAATTATCATCCAAAACGACGGCGGTTTAAAAATAGGAATGCCGGCGGAAATGTGGATTAATAATGCGGATAATAAATAAGGCCTATAACACAGGAATCCCGCAGAATAAAATTCCGCACAAAAAAGGGATTATATGTAGCTCACCTATATCAATTAACACAATATCATAAAAAAAAATGAAAAAGAAAATTTTAGCAATCGCTCTGGTTGTGCTGTGTTCAGGTTGCAATCAAACCAAACAAACGGATCACCCGGTTGCCAGCACACAAATTTTGACTAAGGCGAACCAACCGGTCAATGAGGGGTATGAACTGATGAAAACCAATTGTTATGCGTGCCACAATCCAAAGGCGGCATCACACGATGCGGTCATTGCACCTCCGTTTAAAGCCGTTAAAATGCAATATAACAGGGCTTATAGGGATCGAGCTGATTTTATAAATGCCATTGTCACCTGGGTTCAAAATCCAATCGAAGATAAGGCCTTGATGCGAGGTGCCGTAGATAAGTTTAAGCTAATGCCCCAATTGCCATTGCCTACCAAAGATTTAGAGAAAATTGCAGCTTATATCTATGACAATGACGTAGAAGAACCGGTATGGATGGCAGACCATATGAAGGATATGCAGGGAAAAGGTATGGGAAGTGGCATGGGAAAAGGCAATGGAATGGGAAAAGGGAACACAAACAAAAATTAATCTTTTTTATCCTAAAATTTATAACAACGAAAAAACACTAATAGTTGCCCTTTTTATATGCGCAGTATGGATGGGGATGAAGTACCATAAAAACTGTAGATACTACGAACATCCCGAAGGGGAAGCCCTTCAAACTCATTTGTTGTTTGAGCCCACCAGTGCAAAGGGAAACCATTAAAAGAACACGTTTCTAAAGTGCCTGCCCTATTGGTTTGCATAATCGGAAGAGCATCGTATAGCGATGAAAAGGGACTAAAGAAGAACAAGGACAAGGCAATTATGTTTTTATTGAAGCAAATGTAAAACACAATGCAAAAGCATCTAAAGAGCGCAACTTTTTATTAATCAGATAAATAAGTATCGGTGTCCATAAAATGCAATTCAAACAAAAAATAAATTTAAAAAGACAAAAATGAAAAAAGCAGCAATTTTAGGATTGGTTCTTTCAATAAGCCTTTTAGGATGTAAAGAGGCTCCAAAAGAAATTACCCCCATCACAGAGCAAAGCACAGTAGAGCACAACCAAGACGCTCCCGGCGGAGTGCAGAACAACTGGATGAGTCAAATTCAACTGGATAACGGGTCAAAATGGAAAGCCAATACAGAAACTGCAGAAGGCATACAGGCCATGTCTTCCCGCATAGCAACAGATGAAAGTAACAGTATAAAACATTACAAAAAACTTGCATCAGACCTCAATGAACTTAAAAATACGATTATTAAAGAATGTACCATGGAAGGGGAATCACATGACAATTTACATGTATTTCTAGTTCCGCTGGCCGCTAAAATTGCAGCTCTTGGAGAAGTGAGCTCTGTTCATAAAGGAGCGGAAATTACATTAGAGATCAGGGAGTATTTAGAGGGGTATAACAATTATTTTAATTAAAAAGAAACTTTCATTTAAAAATGGGCATCACTCTTCAACATATCAGCAAATCCTATAAAAAGGTCAAGGCTTTGGACGACGTTTCTTTTGAGGTCAATCCGGGGGAATTGTTCGGGCTTATTGGACCGGATGGTGCCGGGAAAACCACCCTATTCAGGATTCTGACCACACTTCTAATTCCGGACCAAGGCATGGCCAGGGTTGTCGGTTTGGATTTGATCAAGGACTACAAAGCCATAAGAAAATCGGTAGGCTATATGCCGGGCAGGTTTTCCTTGTATCAGGATTTGAGCGTAGAGGAGAATCTTAATTTTTTCGCCACTGTTTTCGGAACCAGCATTGAAGAAAATTACGATCTGATCAAAGATATTTACCTCCAGATAGCGCCTTTTAAGGATCGAAGGGCGGGAAAATTATCGGGAGGGATGAAGCAAAAACTGGCCTTGAGTTGTGCTTTGATCCATAAACCAAAGGTGTTGTTCCTGGATGAACCCACCACGGGGGTTGATCCGGTTTCCAGGAAAGAATTCTGGGAAATGTTAAAGCGTCTAAAAGAGAAGGGGATCACAATCCTGGTTTCCACGCCTTATATGGATGAAGCAGCCCTGTGCGACAGGATTGCACTAATCCAGGAAGGAAAGATCCTGGAGATAGCTACTCCTGAAAATATTGTGAACAACCATCCAAAGACCATTTATAACGTGAGTACAAACAATACCTATCAACTAATACAGGATTTAAAGGAATATCCGGGAAATCAAAGCGTGTTCGCTTTTGGAGAATTCATTCATTATACCGATGTTGATAAAGCTTTTAACCCGGAGGATTTAAAAAATCATTTAACTCAAAAAAACCATCAGCAGGTGGAAATTCACCCAGCCGAAGTTACCATAGAAGATGTTTTTATGGATTTGGCTTCGGAACATAAAACAGTAAAAAATTGAGCTCAGAAAAAGTCATAGAAGTGGAGAACCTCACCAAGAAATTTGGCGATTTCACCGCGGTAAAGGGAATTAGCTTTGAGGTGAAAAAAGGCGAGATCTTTGGGTTTTTGGGCGCAAATGGCGCGGGAAAAACCACTGCGATGAAAATGCTCATTGGAATCTCAAAACCAAGCTCAGGGGAAGCGACGGTTGCCGGGTTTGATGTGAAGACCAATTCCGAAATGGTAAAGAAAAGCATCGGGTATATGAGTCAGCGGTTTTCTATGTACGACGATTTGACCATTAAGGAAAATATCACCTTTTTTGGCGGTATTTATGGGTTAAGCAGGAAACAGATAAAGGAAAAAACCAAAGTACTCATCCAGGAGTTGCAATTACAAGAGGTAGCCGGCAAGCTGGTGGGTTCATTGCCATTGGGGTGGAAGCAAAAACTGGCTTTTTCGGTTTCCTTGCTGCACGAACCTAAAATTGTGTTTTTAGACGAGCCCACCGGGGGAGTGGATCCAATTACCAGAAGGCAGTTCTGGGAACTTATTTATGCCGAGGCACATAAAGGAACGACCATTTTTGTGACCACGCATTATATGGATGAAGCCGAATATTGCGACCGCGTATCCATAATGGTAGATGGGGTTATTGAAGCCCTGGATTCTCCAGGAAAATTAAAGGAACAATTCAAGACAGATTCCATGGAAGGGGTGTTTTTAAAACTGGCCCGGGGTCTCTAGTTCCCTAACCCCCAAAGGGGGGATAAAAGTTTAGAATAGTTTAGTGCAAATAATAAAAAAAAAGCAACTCCTGAAGATCTTAAAATCTTACCTGGGATTATAAAAAGCAAGAAATGAAAAGATTCATTGGTTTTGTAAAGAAGGAATTCTATCACATTTTTCGTGACAAACGCTCTATGTTCATTCTCTTTGGAATGCCCATAGCTCAGATCATGCTTTTTGGCTTTGCAATTACCAATGAAATAAACAATGTGGATCTTGCCATTCTGGACAAGTCCAAAGACGCTGAAACCGAAAAAATCATCAATACGATCAGTGCTTCCCGGCATTTTAAAATTAAAACCCTGGTGAGCAATGAAAATCAGATCGAAGCAATTTTTAAAAAAGGAACTGTAAAAGTTGTTTTGGTTTTTGAAAAGGATTTCGCCCAAAACCTGCAAACTCTTAGCAAAGCAAAGGTGCAGGTGGTTACAGATGCGACAGACCCTAATACCGCCAATACTATTACCAATTACATTCAATCTATTTTACAGCATTACCAGCAGGAGATCAATATAAGCCATTCGGAGCCTCACCAGATCCAGGTGCAGTCCCGTTTGTACTACAATCCGGAATTAAAGAGTGTTTTTACTTTTGTGCCAGGGGTGATGACGGTTATATTAATGTTGGTATCCGCGATGATGACCTCGATCTCCATCACCAGGGAAAAAGAATTGGGAACTATGGAAATTTTACTGGTATCGCCAATCAAACCCTTTCAGGTGATTTTAGGAAAGGTTTTCCCCTATATCTTTCTATCGATCATCAATGCCATAATAATCTTGCTTTTGGGATATTTTATATTCCAGATGCCCATTGAAGGAAGTGTGATTTTATTGGCTCTGGAAACAGTTTTGTTTATTATAACCTCTCTGGCATTGGGAATTTTGATCTCCACAATTTCGGAAACCCAACAAACCGCCATGATGATCTCTTTAATGGGGTTAATGCTGCCGGTAATTTTGTTGTCTGGATTCATTTTTCCCATATCCAGTATGCCGTTGCCCTTGCAATACATCAGCAATATTATTCCCGCAAAATGGTTTATCACAATTCTTAAGGGAATTATGCTCAAGGGGGTTGGGATCTCATTTTTATGGAAGGAAACCCTGATACTTGTCGGGATGATGGTTTTTTTCCTGGCCTTGAGCATCAAAAAATATAAAATAAGACTGGAGTAATTAAAAAAGGAATCAAGGATAAAGAGTGAAGAGTCAAGGGGAATGACTAAAAAAAAAGTTAATAAGTTGTTGTTATGAAGAATCAGCCCCTAGCCATTTTTCTTTTTTCTCTTGTCCATATTCTGTTTTCTATAAAAATAAAAAATAAAAATGAAGATCATTGGTTACATCATTCAAAAAGAATTCAAACAGATATTCCGTAATAAGGGGATGTTGCCCATCATTTTTATTTTGCCTTTGCTGCAACTCATTATCCTCTCGAATGCAGCTACTTTTGATGTAAAAAATATTTCCTTTTCATATATCGACCATGATAAAAGCTCCACCTCAAGAGCCTTGGTAGATAAGTTTGAGGCTTCGGCTTATTTTAATGTGCTGGAGAATTTCCCTTCGAAAAAAATTGCCGATCAAGGGATGAAGAAAGGGGAGGTAGATGTAATTTTAGAGATTCCGCGGTATTTTGAACGGAATCTGGTCAAAAACAGGAAAACCGATTTGGCACTTTATATAAATGCAATTGACGGTGCTAAGGCCGGTATTGAAAACGTGTATATTATGCAGATAATTAAGGAGTATAATCAAAGCATTATGGTAGACCTGGTGATGAAGGACAACCAAATTCCAGATCAAATTGATGTTATGACCGTACCCTCATTTTGGTACAATAGGACCTTAAATTATAAAACTTTTATGGTTCCCGGAATTTTGGTGCTTTTAGTCAGTATGCTTACCCTATTTCTTTCCGGAATGAATATCGTACGGGAAAAGGAAATTGGCACGCTGGAGCAAATCAATGTGACTCCCATAAAAAAACACCAGTTTATTATTGGCAAATTATTCCCGTTCTGGGTATTGGGCCTGGTAATATTGAGCGTAGGCCTTTTAATAGCAAAAATTATTTTTGATGTACCTATGCTTGGCAATATTGGACTCATCTATTTATTTACCTCGGTATATTTACTGGTGATCCTGGGAATGGGATTGTTGATTTCCAATTATACCGATACACAACAGCAAGCAATGTTTATTGCCTGGTTTTTTGTAGTGATATTTATTTTGATGAGCGGCTTGTTCACTCCCATTGAAAGTATGCCGGGTTGGGCACAAAATATCACGCTTTTTAACCCGATCAGGTATTTTGTTGAAATCATACGAATGGTAATGCTGAAAGGATCAGGCCTTCAGGATATCCTGCCCCAGCTGTCCATAATCAGCTTGTATGCAATTGTAATGAACGGCCTTGCGGTATGGAGCTATAAGAAAACAAACTGATGGTATTAACGAAAATGAAGGCCCAAATACATAATTGTTGCAATCGAGGGTGTTTTTCAGGAGTGCACCTTTTATAGAAAGATCTTAGTACTAAACTTTTATAATATCTAAAAATATTGAAAAAAATATTTGCCTATTTCCCGGTAGTTCTTCTAATAATATTTGCGTTACTAACCCTGTTTTTGAGCAGTTCAATAATCTTCGATTGGTTTGGGATCCGGGAGAAAGAAGGGCACTATGTTGCATTTGTGGTCTGGGCAAATTTTATAAGCAGCATACTCTATCTGGCTGCTGCTTACGGCTTTCTGAAACAGAAAAAATTGACCTTCAATATTTTAAGCCTTTCCGCCTTGATTTTAATACTGGCGCTCGTCGGTTTATTTATTCATATTAATTTCGGAGGATTATATGAGACAAAGACCATTGGCGCCATGATTTTCAGAATAATTGTAACGCTGGCTTTTATATTACTTGCCTATCTAAAATTCATCAGATATGAAAAAAATAATTAAAAATTTAGTAATATTTTCTCTGCTCATCGGGCTATGCTCATTTGCTCCTCCCAATCAGCAAACAAACTTCTCCCTGACCAGTAATGTTGAGGGATTGCGGAATTCAAAGGGGGTGGTGAAA
>JBGSWA010000298.1:0-7321 GCA_041752645.1 Gillisia sp.
GATTATATAGATCGGCATATTGAGGAAGTTTTAAAGCTGAAATTGGTTGATGTAAAGGCGATCAAAGCAGCCGGATTTAAGGTGGTGGTAGATGCTGTAAATTCTACCGGTGGCATTGCAATTCCGGCGCTATTGAAAAAATTTGGAGTGGAGGTAGTAGAATTATACTGTGAGCCTAATGGCCACTTCCCGCATAATCCGGAACCCCTGAAGGAACATTTAGGGGAGATCTGCAAATTGGTGGTGGAAGAGAAGGCAGATCTGGGAATTGTAGTGGATCCGGATGTGGACAGGCTGGCCTTTATTGACGAGAAAGGACAGATGTTTGGCGAGGAATATACCCTTGTGGCCTGTGCCGATTTTGTGCTGAGCAAAACTCCCGGGGATACCGTGAGCAATTTGTCATCTTCCCGGGCTTTGCGGGATCTCACCATAGGCCACGGACAAAAGTACCGGGCAAGCGCGGTAGGGGAGGTCAATGTGGTGCTGCTCATGAAAGATACCAAAGCCATTATTGGCGGGGAAGGAAACGGCGGGATAATTTATCCCGAGGCTCATTACGGGCGGGATTCCCTGGTAGGGGTAGCCTTATTTTTGACCTATTTGGCAGAAAAGAAAACCTCGGTTTCTGCACTTAAAAAAAGTTACCCCACCTATTTTATGAGCAAAAACAAGATTGAACTTACCCCGGATCTGGATGTTGATGCTATTTTAGATCGGGTGCAGGAAAATCATAAAAAGGAGCAAATAACTACCATTGACGGGGTAAAGATAGATTTTTCTGAAAACTGGGTGCACCTGAGAAAATCCAATACCGAACCTATTATCAGGATTTATACCGAGGCAAAAAGCCAGGCGGAAGCAGATCAGCTCGCACAGGACATGATCCTGGAGATCAAAGAAATTGTCGCTTAATTCCGTTTAAAGACCACGGCATCTTTTGGGATGGGATCCTCTCGGTGTTTCCATCTTTTATGTGTCCACAGGTAATATTCAGGGGCCTTCCGGATTTGTTTTTCCAATTCGCTCAAAAAGTCCCCTGTAATTTTAAAGGCAGGTTCCTCCTTTGGATTCTCGGAAAGGGGGATAAAGGTAGCCTGGTAATATCCTCGTTTTAGTTTCTGTACCTGCAGATACACCACGGCCATATCGAGTTTCGCGGCCAGCTTTTCTGCGCCCGTAAAAACAGGAACCCTGCTGCCCATAACCTCGGTCCAGAATTTGGCATTGCCCAGTTTTGGACTCTGGTCTGCTACCATATAATATATTCCGGGTATTTTTTCCCTTTGATTGCGTATAATTTTGCTGATAGACTCCCTGCTGGAAATAAGTTCGGCATCAAACCTCGCGCGAATGTCTTTCGCCAGTTTGTCAAAATGCCTGTTTTTAATTTTCTTATAAATCCCGAATCCTTTATAATCCAGTCCGTATAATTGTATGGAATTGGCCCATTCATAACTGGCATAGTGCCCGCACATTACAATGATGCTTTTATCCATTTTGCGAATGCGCTGAATCTCCTCCAAGTTGGTAAAGGTAAACCGCCTTTTTAGCTGGTCGTTGGAAATGGAGATGCTTTTGATCATTTCCAAAAACATATCACACATATGCCGGTAAAATTTTTGTGTAATTTGATTTATTTCTTCGGACGACTTTTCGGGGAAAACAAGTTCCAGGTTTTCTGTAACGATCTTTTTTCTGTAACCAATAATGTGAAAAACCAAAATAAAGACCAGGTCTGAAATTTTATAAAAAAGCCAAAAGGGCAAACGGGAAATCAGCCATAAAAAGGGGTATACCAAGCGAAAAACTAATAACTCCATCAACAAAAAATTTCAGCAAATATATAGTATATTTGGCATTAAAAGGAAGTATCTATGGGGGATTTAGGCTTGGTTACCATCATTGTAATCGCAATAAATGTGATCGTTTCATTTAAGGGTTTTAGTGATGTTGGGTTTTTTCAAAAATATAAATTTAATGTTGCCGATATCAAAGGGGGGGCAAAATACCAGATTCTGACCTCCGGGTTCCTCCACGTAGATACAGCCCATCTGTTCGTGAACATGCTTACCCTGTATTTTTTCTCTAATGTGGTTCTATACGATTTGGGTTCCCTGGGCTTTATTGTGGTTTACCTGGCCAGTTTGATCGTCGGGAATTTACTGAGCTACTTTTTTCATAAAGAGGATGATCACTATACCGCAGTAGGTGCCAGTGGAGCGGTGATGGGAATTTTGTATTCCGCGATCCTGTTAAGGCCCGATATGATGCTGGGCCTGTTTTTTATAATTCCCATTCCTGCCTATGTCTTTGGGATTGGATATTTGTTTTATACCATGTATGGAATGAAACGTCAATTGGGAAATATTGGTCACGATGCTCATTTTGGTGGCGCTGTGGGGGGGTATGTGCTTACCTTGGTACTTGCTCCCTGGGTTTTTCAGGAACATCTGCTGATGGTGCTGCTACTGGCCGTGCCTATCTTAATTTTATTTATTCTTCAAAAAATGGGAAAAATATAAGCTTGGTATCTTAATTGTAATAGAGGAACTAAACCAGTAAAAATATTAACTACTATGAAAGGAGCAGAACAGCGTCTCAATCCAAAGAACCGTTGAGAACTGCGAATTACATACGACAAAAGTATTAACAATAAATACATACACTATGAAATCAATTCTGATATTATTCGTTGCAATGAGCAGCTTTGCCTTGCAGGCACAGCAGGTTTTAACCCCACAGCCTATGGTGATGGTCACCGGGGAAGGAATCGTAAAGGTAATTCCGGATGAGGTCCTTATTAAATCCCGGATTGAACATGAAGGGGATAATGCCCAGGAGGTTAAAAAGAAAAATGACGCGGTGGTAGATCAGGTTATCAAGTATTTAAAGACCCAGGGAATTCCTGAAAAAAATATTCAGACCGATTATCTCAATCTTAACAAGAATTACAACTATAACGATAAAACCTATTCTTATGTGGCGAATCAGGCGATTTCAATAAAATTGGAAGACCTGAGGGATTACGAAAAAATTATCAGCGGACTCATGGATGCTGGGCTGAACCGGATTGATGGAATCCAGTTTAAATCCTCTGAAATCGAGAAACACAAAACGGAGGCCAGAAAAAGAGCGGTTCTGGATGCCAAGAAGAGAGCCACGGAATATGTCGGTCCTTTAAATCAAAGCATCGGGAAGGCCTTTAGCATCAGTGAAATAGAAACTGGCAGTTTTCCCCCTGTATACAGGATGGAGATGATGAAAGCCAGTTCAGATTCCGGGGAGCAGGAAACCATCGCTCCGGGAGAAATGGAAGTGAGCTCAAAGGTAACCGTTGGCTTCCAGTTGAATCAGGAATAATCAATTAAAAACAAACAAAAAAGCCACGGAAAACAGCATATTTTCCGTGGCTTTTTTGTTTAATAAGATAAATTTATTTTTCCAACAACTCCTTTACCTTGGCATCCAGGGCATCCCCCCTTAAATTGGTGGCGAGGATAACTCCATTTTCATCTATTATAAAGGCAGCTGGAATGGCTCTTACCCCGTAAAGAAGTGCTATTGGCTCTTGCCAGAATTGCAGGTTGGAAACCTGAGGCCAGCTCAGTTTATCATCTTCTATGGCTTTAACCCATTTGTCCTTTTGTCCTTCACGATCCAGGGAAACCCCAATAATATTAAAACCCTGGGAGTGGTATTTGTTATAGGTCCTGACTAAATTAGGATTTTCAGCTCTACAAGGCTTGCACCAGGCGGCCCAGAAATCTATCAGGGTAATTTTTCCCATCACCTCTGTCAGGGCTATCTCTTCCCCCTGCGGATTTGGCCCCGAAAACTCAGGAGCTTTGCTTCCTATTTCCACCGCTCTGCGCTCGTCCAGGTTTTCTTTCAGGGTTTTGGCTAAGGAGCTTTGTTTTAAATTATCAGTTAAAGTTTCATAAAGCTCATTTACTTCTTTTGTTGAGGCTCCCATATTTAGCATATCGGTCAGGACCAAAACAGATACAAAAGTGTCCGGATTTTCCTTGACCAATTTTTCCTTAAAGGTCATATCGTCACTGCGAAGCCCAGCCTCTTCTTTTTGCAATTTAGCTATTGCAGAAGAATCCTTTGTAGTGGTAATGGCTTGTCTGAGATCTCCCCTTATTTTCATAACGCGTTGGTTCAAATTTTTCAGGTGGTCCAGGTAGGAATAGAAAACCTTATTTTCCTTGCCTCCGGAAACCTGGGATGTAGGCAGGCTGTCCTTGAAGATTTCAAAATTGATCTGTTCATTTTCTGAAATAAAGATTACATTCCCGTTCAAGCCTTCGATATTTAAAAAGCTTAAATTGGATTGGGTCACCTCAGGAAGCTCAAGCGTGAATTTTTCGTCTTTAATAATCACCGAATCTATTTTTACGGGCTGGTTATTGCTACCTAGTTCTGATAAATAGACCATTTTGCCATTTTCAACATTTATAATGTTACCGGAAATGGAATATCCTTCAGGGTCCTTTTGACATCCGAGAACACTAAGTATAATAATTGCAGTTAGGAACTGTTTCATTGGTATATTTTTTTTGTTTGTTAATTGAAATTCGCACAGGTTCACAGTTGCTGACAATCTATTTGCCGTATGCTTATTTTCTGATTGGATTATTTTCGTGCAAAAATACGCAACTGGTATTTGAAACACGTGGCTTAGTTTATAAAAAAATGTAAATTTGCACCCGTGGTTAAAAATAGCATTTTTCAAATGTAATTTTGCCCTTTTATTATAGAGTATGAAGAATCAATTGCAGGATTTTCCTTTAGATATCAAGATAAGTTTTCATAAAATTATTGAGAAGTACAAGGTGCAGGTTGTAAATGAGCAAAGCAGTATCGCCAAAAATTACATGGAAAATGTGTTGGAGTATGTAACCTCCTTTCCAAAACTCATGGACGGCATTGAAGATCCGGAGGATTTAAATAAATATAAAGACGCTATTTATATTTTACTGCAGGATCTGTTTCCCGATATTCTGAGTCAAAATGAAATTAAGGCCGCTTCCATTCCCTTTCACAACCTGGTTTTCAATGCATCCAAACGTTTCAAGTCAATTCTTGCCAATGCGGGGGATGATTTTGAACTTTCCATGCGGAATATGAATGAAGATATGTATTATATCTACGGCTGTATCCTGGTGCTCAACCATCACTATGGGTACCACCTGGATTTTTCCCGTCCGCTTTATTATGATATTCCCAACGAGTTTGGGATCTTAAAACACTACAGGGTTTCCCTCAATGCAGATTTTGTCAATATAGAGCCCGGAAATGGTGCCAAGGAAATCTCAAAGCAGGATGTAGATCTGCTTATTCAGAATATTGAAGATGTGGCCTTATGGAAACGGATGTTTCCGCCAAGAAGCTGGATATTCAGGGGATTTACCATCATAAATCTCATCGATGTGACGGTAGATGATGCGATCTCAGAATTAAAAACCACCCTTTTACATAAGGAAACCTCTACCCCGGAAGAACTTCAGAAATTCCAGGAGATTTTTCAATCCATCTTTAAAATTTCTGATTTAAGGGTCGGAATTACCTTTTTTAACTCCCCCGAGATGGTTTTTGAGAGGATGGATAACCGGGATGCCTATAGTTTTATCCTGAATAAGGAATCTGCCAATGATTGTAAATCTGCACTCTGTGAGGCTTCCTTTCACCGGTTAAAAAATGAACGGGATTATTTTACGATTACCAATATAGAGGAATACGAAAAGAAGACCAATTATAATTTATTTTCACAAAACCTGAAGAACAGCCATGTGAAAAGTTGTATCCTGGCCCCCATTGCAATTGACCAGGAGTTATTGGCGGTATTGGAGCTGGTTTCGCCAAGGAAAAACGAGCTAAACAGCATCAACGCCATAAAACTGGACGATCTTCTTCCATATATTGTTACGGCGGTAAAGCGGAACAAAACCGAATTGGAAAACAGGATAAAAGCGGTGATTCAAAGTGAATGTACCTCCATTCACCCCAGTGTTTTATGGATATTTGAAAAAGAAGCCAGGCGATTTATCAAGGATATTGATGAAGATGGGTTGGCATCCTTTAAGGACATTGCCTTTAAGGATGTGTTCCCCTTATACGGGCAAATTGATATTATAGGTTCTTCCGATGCGCGAAATTCAGCCATACAGCATGATCTGACAGAGCAGCTGGATTGGATCGAAGAAATCATAGATGCAGCCCTCCAGGAGGAGGAATTGCCCATTTACCATCAGATCCGGGAGAGCATTGAGGATTTTAAAGAGGATCTCAGCGAGAATCTGAATACGGATAGTGAACAAAAGATGTTGAATTTATTAAAGCAGCAGATTCATCCTCTCCTGGAGGATCTAGGGGTACAGTCGGAAGCATTAAGGATCCTGGTAGAGGAATATAAGGCTAAATTAAATCCCGATACAGAGATGGTTTGTGATCACAGGAAACACTATGATGATACTGTTCAAATGATCAACAGGACCATGGCCCGTGTTATTGATAAAAAGCAGGAAGAAGCCCAGGGGATTTACCCGCATTATTTTGAACGCTATAAGACCGATGGGGTCGACCATAATATTTATATAGGAGAAGACCTGACCTATAACAGGCCGTTTAGCAAGGATTATCTGTACAATCTGAGGTTATGGCAATTGGTAACTATGTGCGAAATGGAAAACAGGTTTTATCAACTTCAAAAATCCACGCCCATAAAATTGGATGCCTCTTCTCTTATCCTTGTATTTAATACCACGCTTTCCATCAGGTACCGCATGGATGAGAAAAAATTTGATGTGGATGGCACCTATAATGCCCGATATGAAATTATTAAAAAAAGAATCGATAAGGCCTTTATAAAAGATACCGAGGAGCGCATTACCCAGAAGGGGAAAATAGCCATTATCTATTCGCACGACAGTGATGAAAAGGAATATCTGCGCTATGTAAAATACCTTCAAAGCAGGAACTACCTGGGGGAACAGTTAGAACTGCTGGAGTTGGAAGATGTTCAGGGAGTAATAGGTTTGCGCGCCTTGAGGGTAAATGTCATTTATCCCGAGCAAGGCTTAACCTCCCCAAAGGCGATCACCAATACTTACCTGGAAGCTTATTTAAGCATATAAAAAGCGACCACGAAACTGATCACTGAGGTTATGATCCCAACCATAAAAACGGTATAGGTCAGGCGCAACAAAAAGTACTTTCTGTGCAGGACCTTTCCCAATAAGTGAAGATCCAGCATTAAAGATTCGTATACATAATCTTTGTCCTTGATAATTTCATTTATTCCCCATTTAAACTG
>JBGSWA010000299.1:0-2695 GCA_041752645.1 Gillisia sp.
GGGTAGCCAAATATCCCGGTGCATTGTATCCCCTACAGCATAGGGAACCTGTAAAGCAGGTATAACCTGAGAGGCAACACCCTCAGGCGGGGGCGTCCCCCCACCCTTGGGCTTGCCCACAATACCGGTTTGCCCCCACCCCGTTCCTAAAACGGTAAACCATAGAAAAACGAACGAAAAGCGATAGAGGTATTTAAGAAAAGACATATGGAAAAAAGCGGAAATTTGTGGCCTATATGGGCATAGCTTGCCCATTAAGCCATAAGAAGGTATCTTCATAGCAGTGAAATTTTTGATTGCCTGATATTCAGGAATGGCAAAAAGAATCCCCTTCGTACACGGAGGTATACAAGGAAGGAATAGCATACGGGACAGTAAAAGCTACACAGGCTGTTTAGGCTTCCTGGCAAAGAGGGTCATCAGCAGATGAAGTTCCCGGTTTAAGTAAAAATGTTGCATACTATGAAATGGCAGTTTGGGGGATGAGTAAGAAAGAGCCAAGGTGAAACTATCTTTTGGTTTATCCTAAACCATAAAAGAGTATTTTACACGAAATTTCCGGTAAAATACCCGTTCAATTGTTTAAGAAAAACCTTGGATTATAATATATTTGTACTTATGAATGAAACCATTATACACCACAATCCCCATCACGGCAGAAACATAAAACGGATCAGAGAAATACTTGGCATCAAACAGGAAGCCCTTGCCCTGATGCTTGGCAACGATTGGACGCAGCGCCGCATTTCGTTATTGGAACAAAAGGAGGAAGTGGAAGATCAGGTAATTGAAGAAGTTGCCGGCGCTTTGCATGTTTCAGCAGAGGCTATAAAAAACTTTAATGAAGAAGCTGCCATTAATATTATTGGTACAACCTTTAATAGCCATGATAATTCAACTTCTTTGGCCTTTCAATCCACTTTAAATTTCAACCCTATTGAAAAGATTATACAATTATATGATGAGAAAATAGCGCTGTATGAAAGGATGTTGAGGGATAAGGAGGAGATGATAGAGCGTTTATCCAAGTAAAATTGAACCATTCAAAATTTTAAACTATCATATTAGTAAAAATCATATAGTTGATTGCAAGTTAAAATGACTGATACCATATAAACTATGAACTTAGAAAGTATAACTATACAGAATTTTAGAAATATAGAAAAGAAGCAGACTTTTTATTTAAATCCTAATTTTACTGTTATTATTGGTATAAATGGCAAGGGTAAATCAACAATACTACACGCTATTAGAATTGCAGCAGGGGCTTACCTGTTAGGTATACCAGAAGCACCAAAACGACATATTAGAGAACATGAAATAAGACGAAAGGAATTTCAAATGCATGCAGTTTTGCAAACCCCCACTATTATTAAGGCTGTTGGCAGCATAGATAACCAACCTCTGGCCAACCCCTGGCAACGATTAATTCCTGAAGGCAAAACAAAAACAACTTCAAGTAGTATTGATGTAGGAGAAATCAGAGCTATTGCAAAAGAGAAGTATCTTGCAATTACAAAATATGGCCAAACAGATATTGACAATCCGGTAATAGCATTTTTTGGTACTGGTCGATTATATGGGAGTACCAGAAATACATTAGGCTCATTTATTAATAGAGAAATTTTTAAATATGGCTACTACAACTGGCAAGATATGCAATATGGAACTTACCAGTATACCAACTGGCTGAGTAGTCATCGATTTTTAGTATCAGACCATAAAGAAAATCCCGAAACCTATAGTGCCTTTTTTAAAGCCTTAAAAAATGCCAATCCTTATATTACTGAGGTGGACTTTGATGGCAAAGAATTAAGGCTTAAAGTAAAAATGAATGAGGATGAGCCGGAAAGCTCCTACTTGCCGTTAAGCCTGCATAGTGATGGAATTATTACACATACTGCTATGGTAGCGGAACTTGCATTTCGCTGCATCATGCTCAATGGACATCATAAAAAGGATGCAATTACCAATTCAAGAGGGGTAGTTATGATTGATGAAATAGATCTTCATTTGCATCCTACCTGGCAAAGACATGTAGTAAGTGATTTGAAAAACGCCTTCCCAAATATACAGTTCGTAGTCACTTCTCATTCTCCCTTTATTGTGCAATCACTTAAAAGTGACGAAATTTGGAACCTTGATAAACAAATGGATGTTTCACCGGATGAGCTTAAGATTGATACGGTAGCAACCGAAATTATGGGTGTTTCAAGTGCTTATTCCGAAACAAATGAAGAACTGTTTAATAAGAGTAAAACTTTTTTGGAGAAACTGGAAAACGAGCCCAAAACAGCAGACCTTGAAGTTGATTTGGAATCAATTTCAGACCCGGCAGTAAGGGCATTTCTATCACTTAGAAAAACATCTCTTGGTAAATGAGACCATTATCTAAAGGGAGTGTTCCTACAGACGCCACAGGTATGCCAATACTACCAACTGATTATAAAAATTGGCGTAAAGCTTTAATTGAGCGTATTGGCTATTATTGTGCTTATTGCAACCAACCATTAAGCCATAGCCTTCAGGTAGAGCATGTAGTACCCCAAAACCCGCCTCCTGGTTACACGCCCGGTGATGCTTTAGCATGGAGCAATATGCTTTTAGCATGTGGCCCCTGCAATAATGCTAAAACCAATTTTCCCATAGATGAAGCCACATATTACTTGCCTGAAGTACACAATACCCATTTGCC
>JBGSWA010000300.1:0-2764 GCA_041752645.1 Gillisia sp.
CAAAACAATTAGATGAAGGTGTTGAATATGGATTTGATGGAATGATTGTTTACGTGGGCCAAGCTGGAAAGCCACCGGAGTTTTATGCCGCAGGCTGGCACGACCGAAAAAATAAAATACCTGCCTACCCGAAAACCTTATTCAAGATTGGAAGTATTAGCAAGTTATATAATGCTGTGGCTAGTGCCAAATTAGTCAAAGCAGGACGGTTGTCTTTGGATGAAACGCTCTCTGATTACTTTCCAGAACTTGTGGGACGAATTGAGAATGCAAATAAGATTACCATGAGAATGATGGTGCAACATCGGAGCGGCATTCCCAATCTTAGATCCAATCCTGATTATTGGGAAAAGCTTGAATTTGCACTTGATTTGTCTGCTGACTTTGAACAAGATGAAGATTATGGTTATTCAAATACGAATTATTTGTTGCTTTCAAAAATTATTGAGAAAGTGGTGGGTTATAGCGGTTTCCAATATTACAAGGAGGAAATTTTGATACCACTTGGTCTGAACAATACGTTCGGTTCGCTTAGTGAAGTGGATATAGACGATGGGATGAGTGGCTAAAATGTTGGTGTTGAAACAGATTTAAAGAGAGTGAGGAAAAAGGAATGTTAGCTACAGCAGAGGATGTGGGTATATTCTTGAGAACATTAAATGATGGTTCGGTGATCAATGAAGGGGAACAGGAAATATTCTTCCATTTACGTGTACGAACGTACTGGTCTGCTCCCCGGCTATCAGAGTATGGAAAAAAACTACAAAGCATAAATACTGTGGTGATTCAGTTCAACAATACAACCAACTTTGATGGATATGACTGGAATTTAGCGGAAATCATATATAATCGAATTGTAAAAATAGTGAGAGTAAAAAAAGCTCATAAAATATAAAACAGCAACGGGAATCAATAGTATATTTTAAAAATGAAAGCAATAGTACACACAAAATACGGACCACCAGAAGTTGTAAAATTAATGGAAGTCACTAAACCCATGCCAAAAGATAACGAGGTTTTGATTCAAGTTTATGCATTTACAGTAAACCGGACAGATGCTGGTTTCCGCAGTGCTGAATATTTCATTTCACGATTTTGGAGCGGACTATTACGACCAAAATATACTGTTTTAGGCTCTGAATTCGCAGGTAT
The DNA here is from genome assembly GCA_041752645.1 of Gillisia sp. GTDB lineage: Bacteria > Bacteroidota > Bacteroidia > Flavobacteriales > Flavobacteriaceae > Gillisia. Next base: position 1,153 of record JBGSWA010000300.1, read on the forward strand.
AATTGAAGAAGTTGGAAAGAATGTAACAACATTCAAAAAAGGGGATAAGGTTTTTGGCTATAATGATAAAACCTTTGGAGGACACGCAGAATATTTAACCATTGCTAAAAATGAAGCTATTGAATTATTGCCTGAAAATATAAACTTCTATGAAGCGGCACCAATTACTGAAGGTGCGCATTAGGCCTTAAATAATATTAGGGCCGCCAAAATAGAAAGTGGCCAAAATGTGCTGGTTTATGGAGCTACAGGCGCAATTGGTTCCGCAGCGGGTCAACTTTTAAAATATTTTGGGACAAATGTTACTGCTGTTTGCAACACCAAAAATAAAGATCTTATAAAATCTCTTGGCGCAGCTGTAGTAATTGATTATCAAACTCAGGATTTTACAAAAACAGCAGCAAAATTTGATTTTATATTTGATGCTGTATGTAAAATTTCATTTGGACAATGTAAGCCGTTGCTAACTAAAAAGGGAATCTACATTTCAACAGAATTAGGTAAAAATGCAGAGAACCTTTTTTTTTACTCTGACGACTCCAATTTTTGGCGGGAAAAAGGTTTTATTTCCGATCCCATCAACTAAAAAAGAGGATGTTACATTCTTAAAAGAATTAGTTGAAAATGGTATGTATATGCCTGTAATTGACAGAGGTTATAAATTGGAACAAATAGTGGAGGCATACAAATACGTTGATGCTGAACTAAAAACAGGTAATGTGGTGATTAGCGTAAATCATAAATAAAATAACGAAAAAGATAAATTCTCCCTTAAAACAGAGAGAATTTGTCACTTATGCCGATGGGATTTATAAAAAGGTTCAATTTAAACAACAGAAAATTGAACGGGAACTACCTGATGTGACACAAATTTTTTCAGAGGAAGAAATCAATGAAAATTATAAAAAGGTTTATAGAGAGGTTCGCTCTATCTGCAAAGGCAAAAAAGCAAATGAAGATTGATTAGGGAATTTAAGCTGGACAATAAAAAGTGCATTACATATAATACCCTGGAGTTTAACAAAGGGGTAAGATGAAAAATCCCGGTTCATATTTTTGATGTTTTTTCTTTAATGCCCATACCATGAAATCTCACCACACGAAGGCTTAATCGATCTCCATCCCAAAGTTGCCCAGGAGTTGCTGGAGGCGTGTACCTCTGATAAAGTAAAAAGATTATTCCTTTATATGGTGGAAAAAGCCAGACATATTTGATTTCGGTTTCTCAAATTACACGATATAAACCTGGGAAGCGGATAACGAAATACAAAAGAAAGAAAGCTATTGCATGCATTTCTGAAAATAAAAAAGTTTGACATTGAAAACTTAATGCACGCATCCTAATATTAATATCCTAAATCCAGGGCAAACGCATTATTATTTTAGCACTTTCATCATGTAATCATTGTCCCAGGCTGCCCTTAGCCTTTTTCCCTTTACCCCTTGCTTTTCGGTTTTTTCGTTTTTAAGTAGGTTTAGGGCAATTTTGTTGAGGATTGAAAAGTTTTGTGCCGAGTTTCCTGTTCTTTTACGAGAGGCGTCTTCTCCAAATGCTACATCCAAAGTCCAATGCAGTTTGTTTTCTATGGCCCAATGCGACCGAATTGCTGTT
>JBGSWA010000301.1:0-14123 GCA_041752645.1 Gillisia sp.
TGAACAATATTTGTTTACCAGTTCATCGTAGATAAAGGAAAAATCAATTAAATCATTGATTTTTCTAAGAAGGTTATCTTTCGGGATGATTAAATCATATAGATCGGAATAGGCACTTAATTGAGCTTTCTGTTGCTGTAATAACATACTTAATTGGTTGTTAATCAGTAAGAAAGATACGAAAAAAGGAGCGAAAACCCTACGGTTTTTACTCCTTTCTACTCCTTTTTATTTAAATTTTCAGGGGACTTTTTCAGTGCCCTCATTATTTTGGACAGCCTTTTTTAATTGCTTTTGGGTGGTACTTATTTTACGACAATCCCTAATTTTTCCAATACAGCATCTGTAATATCAAATTTCGGATCAGAAAAGGCAAGTCCGTTTGCATTGGAGCTAAATATTTGAGTATATCCTTGTGCGGAAATCACCACCTTCATCGCCTCGTCAATTTTCAAATAGAAGGGTTGGGTGAGTTCATTTCTTCTCATTTGGACCAAAACGGAAGCTTTTTGTCTGAAATTTTTAATTTCATTTTCCACTTCCATAATTTCACTTTCTTTGGAAGTTTTTTCTGCTTCTTCAAATGTCGCGCTGCCAGCCTGATAGGCGGCTATTAACTCCTCATATTTTTTAATGGAAGTCTGCAATTCTGCCTGCAGCTCTGTATTGTAGGTTTTCAGGCCTTCTTCTACCGTGCTAATTTCAGGCATTTGTCCCAGGATATAATCGGCATCAATGGTTCCAACTTTAGTTTGTGCCTGGAGACAGGTAGCGGATAAAACAACCGCAAGTGCTAAAATAAATTTTTTCATGAGTATTTGATTTTCGACAAATATAAATGAGTGATCTAAATAAATCGAAAAAAAATCAAAATAAAATAAATTATTCGGAATATAAAGTTGCCCGATGTGGCTTTAAGAGCTCCCTGTATTTTAAAATTTCATTTTCTGGAATTACCCAGAATGCGATGGAGTGCATTTCATGCATTTGCTGAAATCCCGTAATATTCCACTCCCTGAGATTCTCGGATAAAATAAAATCCTTTAAATGAAGCTCGTGATGTTGCGCCGTTAGCAAGGCGTTGGGGCCTCTAAAATCCCAGATAAGTTTTATTTGTCTTTCCATGTTTGTTTTAGTTTTTACCAGGGCTTTTGCCTTCTTGGGCAAAAACCATAAAATCCTGCAACTATTTTAATGATTGCTTTTCAAAAGCACAAGGTCTAAACAGACCAATTAATTTCATAAACCCACTGAATTGAAATTCATTGTAAGAAATTCATTTTGTAGAATGCTCAACTACTTCTTCAAAATATTTTCTTTGAAACTTGAAAACCTCTTTTGCATCATAATTTGTATATGCAATTCATCCGGGAGGTTATTTTTGAGAGTAGTCTCGGTCATTTCAATTTCATTTTTTCACTTATATAGAGGCTACCTCTTTTCTTGGCAGGTTTATAATAATTTCACTTGAATATTGCATCTTGGTGCCATTTTTGTTAAAACTCCAAGATAGCTCAGAAATTCATATATTTTAGTATAATTTACTGAAATTGGAATCGTTTGTGCTAATAGCTTGCAGAAGCTATCAGAATTCTTATTTTTGCCGCAGTATTTTTTTTAATATCCGAAGGGTTCGGAAAATGTTTGAATAATCACCGGTGGAATATCTATATTAAACACAATTAATGGGATGGCATAGCTTAAAAATTTTATTTGTAGTATGTTTTTCGGCATTCCTGCATTCCTGTGATTTTCACAAGGAAACCCAGGAGCGGGAAGTTGTTGCAAGGGTAAATGAAAATTACCTCTATAAAGAGGATGTTCAGGCTTTAATCGGGGAAAATATCACAGAAGAAGACAGCATCCTTATTGTCTCAAATTTTATAACCCGATGGGCGACACAGCAGTTGTTGATCGATCGTGCAAAATATAATCTGAGCAGCGAGGTTCAAAAGGAATTTGACGAATTGGTAAAAAACTACAAAAACGAACTCTATACCAAGGCTTATGCTGATGCCCTGGTTTCCAAAATGCTGGATACTTCCTTTAACCAAAGTGAAATTGAATCCTATTACGAGGAACATTTGGAAAATTTCAGGTTAAATGAAGACCTGGTAAAACTGAGGTTTATCAATTTAACGGCAAACAGCATTGATTTTAAAGATATTAAGAGGAAATTTATACGCTTCAATGAAGAAGATAAGGCCGATTTGGATAAGATTGCGCTTCAGTTTAAGGCCTTTTCCTTTAATGATTCGGTATGGGTAAGTACCAGCTTGGTTTTTGACAGGATTGGCCCACTCAGAGATAGCAATAAATCACAATTATTAAAAAAATCGAATTTTCTTGAACTTGAAGATTCATTAGAAGTATATTTGGTGTACGTAAATGATGTGTTGTTGAGAAATGATCAGGCCCCGTTGGAATACGCAAATTCAACGATAAAGCAAATTATTCTCAATAAACGCAAGGCCGAATTGGTAAAAAAATTAGAAAAAGATATAACTAGAGATGCAATTGAAAACAAACAATTTGAAATTTATAATTAACAGTGCCGCTGTTTTGTTCCTAACATTGGCAATGGGGCAAGAGAGTACTGCTCAGGAAGTAATCGTAACGGATAGTACGGCACTTCAACCTCAGGAAGAAATAGCTGAGGTGGGCCCCGCCACGAGCCAAATCAAAAGAATTAAGGTAGATGGAATTGCCGCAGTGGTTGGAGAATACGTGATTTTAGACAGCGATATAGACCTAATGTACAAGGATCTGAGGAGCCAGGGAATTTCTACTGCCGATATTACCGATTGCCAGCTGGCGGGAAGCTTGCTTGAAAACAAATTATATGCCCACCATGCAGTTCAGGATAGTATCCTGGTTGCCGATTCAGAGGTTGAAGATTTTGTCGACCAACAAATTTCTCAAATGGTCGGACAGATTGGTTCCATGGATAAGGTATTGAACTTTTATAAAAGGGATACGGAAGAAGAATTCAGAAAAGAGTTGTTTGAAATTAACAAACAACGGGAACTGGCCAACAGGATGCAAAAAAATATTATTGAGGAGGTTGAGATTACCCCAGATGAAGTGCGGGCCTATTTTGCAGGGATCCCGGAAGATAAGCGTCCTATTTTTGGCGATGAGGTGGAGGTCTCACAAATTATAGTCAAACCCGAAATTCCGCAAAGCGAAAAACAAAAAGTTATAGACAGACTCACTGAATTCAGGGAGGATGTAGTGGATAATGGAGCCAGCTTTGCAACCAAAGCAGTGCTTTATTCTCAGGATCCCGGTTCAAGCAAAGATGGGGGCCGCATGGTAATCACCAGGAAAGACGGACTGGACAAGGAATTTAAGGATACCGCTTTTGGTTTACAGGAAGGGGAGGTCAGTGAGCCGTTTGAATCTCAATTTGGATTTCATATCATAAAAGTTGATAAGGTGATTGGTCAAAACCTTGAAATAAGGCATATTCTTTTAATTCCAGATGTCACCAATGCAACCATGGAGAAGGCTAAAAAACTGATAGATAGCATCCGAATTCAGCTTGTTGCAAAGGAATTGACTTTTGCGGATGCAGCAAAAAAATATTCAGATGAAGAACAAACAGCTGCCAATGGAGGTGCCTTAATAAATCCTACCACTGGAGACACCCGGTTTGAGATTAACAAAATAGATCCTTCCCTTTACGATCAGATAGTCAATTTAAAGGAAGGTGATATTTCCCTGGTGCTCACTGATCAGGACCGAACAGGGAGGGTGTTTTATAAAATAATCGCAGTAAACAAACGCTATACTGAACACAAGGCAGATTTCGCACAGGATTATTTAAAAATCAAGGAACTTGCCCTGAGAGATAAACAACTGGATGTGATTGAAAAATGGCAAGAGGAAAAAATTGCCGATACGTATATAAAAATCAATGATAAATACCGTAATTGCGAGTATAAAAGCAATTGGTTAAAAAATTAAACTCCTATAAATGTCTGATGTGGCCGCGGTAGAATCCTTGGTTGAAAAACACCAAAAACTTAAGCAGGAAATTGCAAAGGTAATCGTCGGGCAGGAGGAAGTGATCAATCAAATTCTCCTGTCAATCTTCGCAGGGGGTCATGCCTTGCTTATTGGAGTACCCGGATTGGCTAAAACCTTAATGGTAAATACCATTGCCCAGGCTTTGGGACTGGATTTTAAACGCATCCAGTTTACTCCGGATCTAATGCCCAGCGATATCCTGGGGTCGGAGATTTTGGATGAAAACAGGCATTTTAAATTTATAAAAGGGCCGGTGTTCTCCAACATTATCCTGGCCGATGAGATCAACAGGACTCCCCCAAAAACCCAGGCGGCAATGCTTGAAGCGATGCAGGAAAGATCTGTGACCGTTGCGGGAAACAACTACAAGCTAAGTTTGCCTTATTTTGTCCTGGCAACCCAAAACCCTATCGAACAGGAAGGTACATATCCTTTGCCGGAGGCCCAACTGGATCGTTTTATGTTTGCCATTCATCTCGATTATCCTTCTTTCCAGGAGGAAGTGAGACTCGTAATAAAGACAACGGCCAACAATTGTGAGACTATCAATCCATTATTTTCTGCGCAAGAGATTATAGAGATCCAGCAACTAATCCGCCGGGTACCGGTTGCAGATAACGTTGTGGAATACGCCGTAAACCTGGTTGGAAAAACCAGGCCTCTGGGAAAAACCGCTCCCGAGATGGTTAAAAATTATGTCGATTGGGGAGCAGGTCCAAGAGCCTCCCAGAATTTGATATTGGCGGCAAAAGCACATGCGGTGGTCCATGGGAAATTTTCCCCTGACATTGAAAATATCCAGGCGGTAGCCCTGGGAATCCTCAGGCATAGGCTTATAAAAAATTATAAGGCAGAAGCAGAAGGGATTTCAGAAGAGCAGATTATTAAAAATTTGTTTTAGTTCAAAATTCAATACAGCGAGCAAACCTATGAAAGGCTAGAAATCAGACCAGGGAAGTAACACGTTAGAAAATAAGAACAGGAGGAAAAAATTAAAACAGGTTTTTTTTTGCTCAGCGCTCTTCAGGTGAATCCCCAAATCCGCAGGCAGGGAAGGGATTTAAAAAAAATCCAAAAGGGTCAATGTTTCCTTATTCAGGTAATTGCGGTCTTACACATCCCTCCTCAAGAATCTTTATTATCAATACAATTTAATAATTCCATAGGGTTTATACGGAATTAATTTGACTCAAGCTCTTTTGTTTTCCGGAGATGACATTGAAATCCTTGGGGAACATTAAAATCCTACCATCGATAATTAATTCTAAATTACCGATTTGGTAATTCAATCCTTTTTTGTTAAGTTAAAATTAATGAATCATTGATTATTAGAAATTTTATTAAAATTTTGTCAAAATTAATTCAATATTTTAGTATTATTTTTAGATTCGAGTCAAAAGTCGTATTTTCGCTAGACAAGTAGAACACTAAAAACTAAAATAAAATGGCGTACGATATTGATATGATCAAGAAGGTTTATAGCCAAATGGCCGAGCGTGTGAATAAAGCGCGGGAGGTAGTTGGAAAGCCTTTAACCCTTTCAGAAAAAATACTTTATTCCCACCTTTGGGATGGTGATGCCAGTCAGGGGTTTACCCGAGGAAAAGATTATGTGGATTTTGCACCAGACCGTATCGCGTGTCAGGATGCGACAGCTCAAATGGCATTGTTGCAATTTATGCAGGCCGGGAAAAAAAATGTTGCGGTTCCAACAACGGTTCACTGTGATCACCTGATTCAGGCTAAAATGGGAGCTACCATAGATTTAGCGACAGCAAATAAAAGTAGTCATGAAGTTTTTGACTTTTTGGAATCGGTTTCAAATAAATACGGGATTGGTTTCTGGAAACCTGGAGCAGGGATTATTCACCAGGTAGTTTTGGAAAACTATGCTTTTCCGGGCGGAATGATGATCGGGACGGATTCCCATACGGTTAATGCCGGAGGATTGGGAATGGTCGCCATTGGGGTTGGTGGAGCAGATGCTGTGGATGTAATGGCCGGGATGGCCTGGGAATTAAAGTTCCCTAAATTAATTGGGGTAAAATTAACCGGAAAACTCTCTGGCTGGAGTGCTCCTAAAGATGTGATACTAAAGGTAGCCGGTATCCTGACTGTAAAAGGGGGAACCGGAGCGATTGTAGAATATTTTGGCGAAGGTGCCCGCTCTATGTCTTGTACAGGGAAAGGGACTATTTGTAATATGGGGGCCGAGGTGGGGGCAACTACCTCCACATTTGGTTACGACGATTCAATGGAACGCTATTTAAAGGCCACGAACAGGGCGGATGTCGCAAAGGCTGCCAATGAGATAAGGGAACATCTCACAGGAGATCTCGAGGTGTATGCAAATCCTGAAAAATATTTTGATGAAGTCATTGAAATTGATCTTTCAGAATTAAAACCTCATCTGAACGGACCTTTTACTCCAGATCTTGCGACTCCTATTTCTGAAATGGCTAAAAAAGCCAAGGAAAATGACTGGCCGATTAAGGTTGACTGGGGACTGATCGGGTCTTGTACCAACTCTTCCTATGAAGATTTAACCCGTGCTGCTTCCATTGCCAAACAAGCAGTAGATAAAAAATTAACAACAAAATCAGATCTTGGGATCAATCCCGGGTCTGAGACCATCCGCTTTACAGCAGAACGTGACGGATTGCTGCAAATATTTGAAGATTTGAATGCGACTATTTTCACCAATGCCTGTGGCCCGTGTATCGGGCAATGGGACCGAAGTGATCGCAAGGGAGATGAGCGAAATACCATTGTTCACTCCTTTAACAGGAACTTTTCAAAACGTGCCGATGGGAATCCAAATACCCACGCCTTTGTAGGTTCTCCTGAAATGGTTGCCGCAATTGCAATCGCCGGAAGGTTGGATTTTGACCCGACCCGTGACACCTTATTGAATCAGGACGGAATAGAGGTAATGTTGGATGAACCCACAGGAATAGAACTTCCGCCTAAAGGTTTTGATGTAAAGGATCCCGGTTATCTTGCTCCCTCAGAAGATGGAAACGCAATTGCTATTAAGGTGGCCAGTGACAGTGAAAGACTTCAATTGCTGAAGCCTTTTGAACCTTGGGATGGTCAGAACCTTACCGGAGTAAAATTGCTGATCAAGGCTTTCGGAAAATGTACCACTGATCACATTTCTATGGCCGGACCCTGGTTGCGATTTAGAGGTCACCTGGATAATATCTCAAACAATATGCTTATCGGGGCGATCAATGCCTTTACTAAGAAAACCAATCTTGTAAAGAATCAAATTACAGGGCAATACGATGCGGTCCCCGCTGTACAACGTGCCTATAAAGCTGCTGGGGTTCCAACCCTTGTCGTTGGAGATCACAATTACGGGGAGGGCTCCTCCAGGGAGCATGCAGCAATGGAACCGCGATTCCTGGGAGTAAGAGCTGTTTTGGTAAAATCCTTTGCGCGTATTCACGAAACCAACCTGAAAAAGCAGGGAATGCTGGGGCTTACCTTTGCAAATGAAAAAGATTACGATCTTATCTTGGAGGATGATACTTTTAACTTTATAGATCTGGAGAGTTTTTCTCCTGAGAGACCCCTTAGCTTAGAAATTGTGCACGCTGATGGCAGCAAGGATTTAATCAAGGCTAACCATACCTATAACGAATCCCAAATTGAATGGTTTAAGCAGGGATCTGCCTTAAATTTGATAAAAATGCATAGCCTTGCATAAGAAAATGGTATAATTAATCAAAAAAACTCCCGCCTTGACGGGGGTTTTTTTGATTAAAATTAAAAAGACATATTTTCTATGGTTAAGTATAAGTGAAAAACATTTCAGGGGTACCGAGCAAAATTAAAATTGAATAAAATGAAGCTTTTTAAGAATCAATGGTCGAATATTATTATTGTCGTGTTAGTTTTAGTGCTTGTTATTCCGGCCACCCGAAAACCAATTCAAATATTTTTAAATAAAGTATTCGCCTTTAGTCCTTCGGTAACAGCTGAAGAAGACAGGACTGCCTTGGCTGATTATAATTGGGTATTGGAAAAAAACAATAAGGAGCATTTGAATTTATCAGAGTATAAGGGAAAAGTAATCCTGATCAATTTCTGGGCAACCTGGTGTCCTCCCTGTATCGCCGAGATGCCAAGTTTAGAGTTGTTATATGGGGATTATAAGGATAAAATCGTATTTTTATTTGTTTCTGATGAAGACCGCGAAACCGTAACGGGTTTTCTCCATAGAAAGCAATTCAGCTTTCCCGCTGTCAGGCCTTTAAGTGACAGCCCACAGCCTTTGGATGGAAAAATCCTGCCTACCACCTATTTGATAGACAAAGAAGGGAACATTATTATCTCAAGGGTTGGGGCTGCTGATTGGAATAGTGAGAAGGTGAGAAATACAATTGAGGGTTTGCTCCAGAAATAATTCTTTTTTAAAAATATAACAGCTAAAATAATTGTGGAATACTCAGAAAACTACACCAACCCAGAAGCGGTTTAATAACTGCCTGGGCTTCATTTTATTTAAAAAATTTTTCTGAAAAAGGATTTGATAAACTGAGGGTGATACAGGGAACGCATGATTTTTATCTCTTCTGAAATTGAGGTTTCTTCATCCAGGTATTTGAAAATTTCCACGATCGAATTTTTGCTGTATAAATTACTGAAGATCAATTCTCCCATTTCATTTTTTTGATTTAATACATCGAGAAAAATAGCGTCATATATTCTTGAACGCATGCTCAGAAGGCCATCTGAAGGTTCTTTGCCTGCCTTCAGATTTTCAATGATCCTGTTGACTTTCTTTTCCGTGTGTTTAAAGGAATACCCGGTGGATCCTTTTATCCAGGAACCTGCCCCTCCTATTTTAGTAATTTTAGAGGTGCTTTCTTTATGAAAGGGAAAATCGGTCATGGGAATAACTCCTTTCTCTGTTTCGGTGATTTTATAGGTGGTTATTTTGAGAATATTTTTGATGTAATTTTCCAGATATTCATCATACACCTTATCTTCAATTAAACAGGCTGTGAAAAGGGTGAATTCTATAAGTGCTTTTGTCGGTGATATTGGCAGCACGTAAGTAAAGCTCGTAGTCTCTTTGTATTTCAGCCTAAAATCCATCATTGTAAATTCGCAAGGATCAAATTTCGGCTTTTCAGTTTCGATAACCCAGCCTTTAAAATGCTGAAATATCTTTGTGGCTTTGGGATCTTCCAAATATTCCGGGCTAATCCGGCTATCAAAAATATGAATGGCCCCGTAGGATTCTTTTTTTCCGAATGCCACCATGGAAGCCTTGTCAATTCTTACAATTTCATCTTCAATAAAATGGAAGTTTTCTAATGCCAGCAACTCAGATTTTGCGGTATTGTAGAAATCCAGGGAACGCAACATCTTGTATTTGTAGGGTTCCAGATTTAATTCAATATTTTTTTCTGAAGAAATAAACCGACTTTTATCCCAGCTTTTAGTGATGATGGGATCCCATTGGCCTGTTCCTTTTTCCCAAAAACACCAGGTCTTGTCATTTTCGGTTTTGGGAGAGGGATCTATAATAGCGATGGTTTTCTGTTCAAAAAACCGGTCTCTGCTCAGTTGTAGTGCAAGTTGAAGACCTGCCAGGCCGCCGCCAATAATAATGAAATTAAAGTTTTTTGACATTTAGAAAGATATCTTAAAAAACTTTAGGATTAGGCCTTATTTTTTAAAATATTTAAAAGGTACCCAAAGCATACCAAAACATTCCCCCTCTTCCTTTCCTAAATGTTTATGGTGCATTTTATGTGCTCTTCTCAGGCCTTTCGCGAAACGATTATTCGCATTCCTGAAAATTTTGAAGCGCTGATGAATAAAAATATCATGCACGCTGAAATAAGCTATTCCATAGGTGAGAATTCCAAGCCCAATAGGCAGGGCGATCCAAATCTCTTCATACCTCCACAACAGAAAGAACCCAATGCTTACCAGGGCGTAGAATACAAAAAACAGGTCATTGCGCTCCCACCAGCTGCTGTGGTCTTTCCTGTGGTGATCGCTATGGAGTTTCCATAGCATCCCGTGCATTATATATTTATGAGTGAACCAGGCCATCCCTTCCATCATGACAAAAGTGGCTATAAAAACCACACCCCAAAGCAGTGTTTCCATTATAATAAGTTTAATCTATAAGATATGTACGATTTTGCCAACAAGCCAGCCTTTTGATAATTTGGCACACTGATCCTTCTGTTTTTAATCTCTAAAGAAGGCACTGTCTTTAGTTTGTTCAATAGCTTTCTGTAGTAAATATAAGCTGTATAGACACCGAATTTCGCCTCGATGGGCAGTTTGGTGATACCGCGCAAACCAGCGACAAAATCAACTTCAATTTCCTCAATGATCTTTTGTTTGCTCGCCTCATCCAATGCTTCCAAATTGGCATGCGGAAAATAGCTGCGGCTTAAATCTTCAAAATCGGCTTTTAAATCCCTCAAAAAATTCACTTTCTGAAAGGCAGACCCCAAACTCATAGCAGATTCTTTAAGTTCATTGTATTTGTCTGTATCCCCTTTCACAAAAACCTTTAAGCACATAAGACCTACCACATCGGCACTTCCGTAAATGTATTCTTTATATTCCACTTGAGTTAAATAAACAGATTTATGCAAATCCATTCGCATGCTTTTAAGAAAGGCATTGTATAGAGATTCTTCAATATCATATTTATGAACGGTTTCCTGAAATGCATTGAGAATTGGGTTCAGGCTAATTTTGGCCTCAATTGCCTTTCTGAGTGCAGCGGTAAGCTCCTCCAGAAGCTTTTCCTTATCGTAATCGTGAAAGGAATCTACAATTTCATCTGCCAAACGAACAAATCCGTAGATATTGTAGATGTCCTGCCTAATGGATGGAGCCAACATTTTTGTGGCCATAGAGAACGAGGTGCTGTAGGCATTTGTCACTGCCTTGCTGCAAGTCCTGGAGACTGTATCGAAAATTGATTTCATCTATAAATTTTTATTGACCCTAAATACTTTATTTTTAATCCTGATTCCTATGTTTTATGAACCTTGAATGAGTCCAGACACTAATTTTCCGGATATCAGTGCGGGTGGTACCCCTGGTCCCGGCACGGTGAGTTGGCCTGTAAAAAATAAGCCTTCAACCTTGCTGCTTTTTAATTTTGGCCTCAAAAACGCGGTTTGCAGCAGGGTGTTTGCCATGCCATACGCATTTCCTTTATAGCTGTTATAGTCTTCAATAAAATCATTTACACAAAAGGATTCTTTAAATATAATATTTTTTCTTACAATTTGGTTGGTAATTTTTTCGAACCTATCGAGGATTTTGTTGAAATACCTTTCTCTGAGTTCCGCCGTATCCTCCAGTCCAGGTGCCAGGGGGATCAGGAAAAAACCATTTTCACAGTTTTCGGGAGCCGTGGTATCATCGGTTAGAGAGGTGAAATTCGCGTAAAACAAGGGTTCTTCCGGCCATTTGGGATCATCGTAGATGTCCCTGGTATGTGCATCAAAATCCACATCAAAGAACAAATTATGATGGTTGATATTTATTAATTTCTTATCAAATCCCAGATAAAAAAGCAGGGAAGAGGGAGCAAAGGTCTTTTTGTCCCAATAGGATTCAGAATATTGGCGAAACTCAGTTGCTAATAGGGTTTCACTATGGTGATAATCAGCACCGGAAACAACCAGGGTGGTCGCTATTTCCACTCCATTAACCGATATTGATTTGACGCATCCATTCCATATATTGATTTTATCCACAGCAGAATTCCTCAGGATCTCTACCCCCAGGGAAAGGGCAAGTTTTTCAATCCCCTCAATGACCTTGTACATGCCACCCTTGGGATGCCAAGTGCCAAGACCAAAATCAGCATAATTCATAAAACTGTAAAAGGAAGGCGTATCGCTGGGTTTAGCTCCCAGGAATAATACCGGGAATTCCAGGATTTGAATCAGCTTTTTATTGCTGAAGTGCTTCCGGACATCTTTGGAGATAGTGCTAAAAAATGCTCCTATTTTCCTGATGGTTTCAGGGGTAACCAATTCTAAAGGAGAAACCCCGGGACGGTAAACCAAATCCTTAATGGCTATGTTGTAATTGTTTTGTGCCTTTTCTATGAATTTCTTGAGTTTTATGGAACTGCCGGTTTCTTCTTTTTCAAATGCAGAATAGATCTTTTCCAGGCTATCTTCAATTGTGATGCTTTCATTATTTCCGAAGAAGACTTTATAAGCAGGATTCAGCCTTTCCAGCTGATAAAAATCTGAAGGGGTTTTGCCTAAATCGGCAAAAAAACGTTCAAAAACATCTGGCATCCAGTACCAGGAGGGGCCCATATCAAAAGTAAAACCCTCTTTCTGCAATTGTCTGGCCCGCCCGCCAATACGGTCATTTTTTTCGTAAATAGTCACCTTATACCCGGATTGCGCCAGATAGCAGGAGGCTGCAAGGGATGCAAAACCGGAACCAATGATACTAACTTTCTTATTCATTAAAGAGATAATTGATTTTCGAATTCAGGGATTGACTTATATATTTTTATATGTTCGGGCTGGGAGGTTGGGTCCAGAGACTGAATTCCTGCGCCAAACAGGTTTAATTCCCTGGCGGTGTTATTGCAAAGTTCAGAATTAAACTCTGAGATAAAATTGGTTACGTCAATTGTTCCAATGGTCAGGTAACTTATGAATTTTGGGTTGGGGTGAATTTGCAACAAATATTTCATATCTGAAATAGGCATGCTTGGGCCCAAATAGATCGTTTTTTTATTATGAAAATTAAGTTCGTAGTTCAAAAATAAAATCCCGAGGTCGTGGATCTCATTTTCGGGTAAGAACAAGACATACAGATTAGGATCCTCCCCCTCAATTTTATCCTCCAGTTTGGCGATGTTCAGGTATAATTTCTGTTTTATCAGTCCTACCAAAAAATGTTCATGTACTGGATTTATAGTATCGGTTTGCCAAAGAAGTCCAATCTCACTTAGCAAAGGCAGGAAAATTTCATGAAAAATTTCCCTGAATGATTTCTCTGCCAAAAGAGAGGAATAGGTAGTGTTAAATAGCGCCTGGTCAAAATTGATCATAGCAATTTTAAATGAATTGATTGCCCGGATTTGTTCACTGTTACCTGCGGGTACATTTTTTACCATCTTGAAGATCTCCTCATCCGAGAGTTTAGCTATTCGGGAGATTTTATATCCCTGTTCGTTAAGGAAAGTGACATTCAATATTTTTCGAAGATTGCCAATATCATAAGACCTGATATTGGTTTCTGTTCGGTTTGGAGTGAGGATATTATAACGCTTTTCCCAGATTCTAATGGTGTGCGCTTTAATCCCGCTAAGGTTTTCCAAATCTTTTATGCTAAAATTTTGTTTAATAAGTTCCATAGTGCTTTAACCAGGAGACAAATATATATAAATTAAGAATTTCGAAGCAGGATGGAAGTGTTAAATGTTTAATATAATTTTACAAAGGTTAAACAGTATAGATGATTTTACCGAAAGGTACTTAGGTATTAAATGAAACATATGTATCCTATCTAAAAGGATTCCAGCAAATTGAAGATCCAAATGGATTGTCAGGAACTATTTCCATAAAACTTAGAGCGTTCTTCACGTTGGGAGCACATCTGCCTGAATGGCAATAGTGGTGGAGGAACAAATATTTAGGAAAGCCAAAATTCCACACAAGGAATTGCTTTTTACAAATAATTATCTAAGCCCAAAAAAAGGCTTTTATTTTGAAAGGCTTTTTTATAGAATTTGTGCTGAAGGGGGGTGGCAACTTTTTAATCATTTTCATCCGTGTCTGCGTAGTATTTATGGTTTTCAAAATGGACCTGGGTTTAAGGTAATTACCGGATTCCGGTATCAAAAAACAAATCTTGCCTTGTAATACCAACCGGATCTATGGTAACCTGCTTTACCTGAAATTCGGCCCCCAGAATTGGTGCAGATTTCTCAGGGATAATTTTATAATTTCCCGGTGGCAACATTATACTGAATCTGCCATTTTCATCTGAGGAAAAGGATTTCAGATACTTGTCGTTTGACCTGTACACCTTAAAGCCAGCACTAAAAGGAGCGTCATTAACCT
>JBGSWA010000302.1:0-15009 GCA_041752645.1 Gillisia sp.
CGCCAAAGGATCTTACAACATTAGATCAGGAAAAAGTTTTTTTTGAAAGTGCTTATGATTTTCTTGAAATCAAATATGGAAAAGAAAATGTAATTCAAGCTACCATTCATTACGATGAAGGCAAAATGAAAAAAATTAATAACCGTTGGGGAGATTATGAAAAAGATGAAAATGGAAAAATCAGCCAAGAACTAGTTCTTGGCCGTCCGCACTTGCATTTTGATTTTATACCTGTAACTGAAGATAAAAAACCGAAACATTTACAAAGTGAAAAAATTTGTGCAAATGATGTTTTAACAAAGATAGAACTTCAACATTTTCATACTGATTTGCAAAAACACCTAAGAGATAAAGGTGTGAAAGGGGAAGTTCTAAATGGATCAACTAAATCAAATGGAAGAAATTACAGCGTGAAAGAGATGAAAGAGAAATACGAAAAAGAAAAAGAATTAGAACGTTTAAGAGCAATCGAGCAAAAGTACAAAATAGAGTATAATCAAACACTAGAACGAAAGGGACGGTGGTAAAATGGATCTATTTACAATAATTAATGATCTTGCTTATTTTGTCATGTATAGAATACTACCTATCTTTATTGTTTTTATGATTATTTTGCTAGTTATAGACTTTAAAAAAAAGTATATGGGTAAGATGTCTCAATTGAAAGTAAGTCTTAAAAATAAAGCTTCTGGCATTATTTTTGGTAAGATGGGAACAATGTTTGTTTATTCACCAGAAGGATCTGAAGGACATATTGCTGCTTTTGGTGGCTCAGGTCTTGGCAAAACTTCTGCTATTCTAATACCCACGCTTAAAAATTGGAATGGTACCAGTTTCACAATCGATATATCTGGTGATATCTGTAAAAATGTAGATATGCCACATAAACTTATATATGAGCCAGGAAATCCAAACAGTCCACCATATAATATTTTTGGTTCTATTGATCAAATAAAGAATAAGGACGATCAAAACGAAGCGCTTGAACAGTTGGCCTTTCTTATAATGCCTATTGATGAAAAAATGTCTGATACATCTAAATTTTTTAATACAGAAGGTAGAAAAATTTTAACCGCATCGCTAATCGCTTTTTATCATAAGAAAATGGATTTCATTGAAATATGCGAAAAAATAGTTAACAGTAGTTGGAAAGATTTATTTTCAGCAATTGATGAAACTGAAAATAATAAAGCAATACAATATATTAATTCTTTTAGTGGTACATCAGATCAAAATAATGCTGGCTGTAAACAAAGTTGTGACAGCTTTGTAAAGCTCTTTGCAATAAATGAAAAAATAAAACGTACTATTCGTAGACCAAAGAAAAACGAAAAAGCTTTTATGCCTGCTATAATTGAAAAAAATAATGTATTTATAGTTGTGGAAGATTCAAAATTAAAGCTTTATGCTCCGTTGCTGCATATTATAACTGCCCAGAGTTTAAATTTCTTTTCTAATCGTTCCAATAACGCAAGCAATACAATTCTTTTTAGCTTGGATGAGTTCGCCAGCCTTGGCAAAATGGAGATAACAGATGCACTCCGGAAGCTTCGCAAAAGATACGTTAGAATAATAATGCTTACACAATCCATGGCTGATATTGATTTGATATATGGTAGAGATGAACGTATGGCAATGATGAATAACTTTCGTTTTAAGGTCGTATTAGGTGCAGACGATACCGATACACAGGAATATTTTGCGAAACTTATTGGTTATCAGGATACAAAAAAAAGCAGCACTTCCAGCAATGAGCACACAACAACTCGGACAGAAATGGAGGCAAAAGAATGGGCTATTGAACCGGCAGATCTTGCAAGACTTGGGAAAAAACTAGTGTTGCTCCATCCAGATGGATATATAAAACTGAAAAAGAATTTTTATTTTAAATAATTTAATTGTAAAAATATACATGATTGTAAATTTAGGCTTGGAGCAGCGATAGTGAAACGGTAGCGAAATCAGGGAGCATTTATAACGGAGGTAAAACCAGATACGACCAACGCCTCTGGCGTTAAGCCAGAGGCGTTGGTCGAAATCAAACGTATTGACGGCACTGTGAGAAGCAAATGCGATCACTATACCAAATACTTATCAGAAGTAACACTATCGAAGACCCAAGCCCCTGCATTTTTTTTCTAAAATTGCAGGGGCTTGGGAAAATATAATCGGTATTGCCAATCAACACAACTATAATGTCTGTATTTTAATTTAATATTAACCTTATTTTTAAATTTGTAAAACTATTAATTAGCAACTTTTTTGCTAATTCTCTGCAATGTTTAAAAACTCTTATTACACGAATTAAATCGTTTGGTTTGTACGCTATTTTTTACTTTATCCCAATATATTCATGATAATTTTGTAGAGTTGAATATTTACAAAGTATTTCATTTGCTTTTATATGCTTTTTTTTATATGCTTTTTTATATGCTTTTATATATTTTTCCATACCTTCTTTTATCTTATGCTTTTTCTTTTTCAAATTATTATATTCTTCATCACTTATTTTTATATTTTCTTTGGTCGAAAGATCTTTATCATCTATAATTAAAATAGCTTTAGAATAATCTATACCTTTATTCCCTTTCATACCATTTAAATTATTTTTTATTTCATTATTAGTTGAATTGAGTGATGATAAAAAATATTTATGTGAAATTTTTGATCTTAAAGGAATTGCAAATTTTAGTTCCACCTTTTTACCCATATCATCTTCTATCTCAATCTCAACAATAGCTAAAGAATATGGTCTGGTATATTTTTTCTCAACTTCTACTAAACCAGGATACTTTTCAAAGAATCCTAATTCCAAAAAAACAAACTTCATTTTTCAAACCCCTTTTTTTTAAAAAAAAAAGCCAAAAAGGCTTTTTTTTGATGTTTTTCTTCTATAGTGAGCTTTTTTTTGATTACTTGCTCGCGCTCTACGAGCAGATCTTCTATAATGAGCTTTTTTTTGATTACTTGCTCGCGCTCTACGAGCAGATCTTCTTTTTTAAGAAGTTATATATATATACTACACCTATATAGGAATCTTGTCAATCTACCAATATACGAGATTCTTAAAAAAACACGGCTTTAATACAATACTATATATATACTTTTAAAGGGTTTTATAAAAACGCTACAACCCTCATTGTAAAGCCATTTATATCCTGTGGATAAGTGCGATAATGTGAGGCTTATTATGGCACAAAATCACCGGGTTAAACAACCCAGTATAAAATATCAATTGAATCAACGGTTAATTGAAAAACAACACTTTGGCACCAAGGATGCCAAGGTAAGCAAAGATGAAATACGCCAAGCTGTATGCGAAGGAATACCTCAAATACAGCCAAAATCGCGGGGATTCCGCACGAACGTTACGGTTGGTGGGTTCGGCTCTGGGGAAGGTTTTTGGATGCCCAAGTAATGAGTTTGGTTTCAAATTTCCTGAATGGCCTGACCGTGATCGCACCCGATCGGTTAAAAATACTAACTACGATAGGGTTGTAGAACACAGAAATGCCGAAAATATCGGAGTTTTAGAAATAACGGGGTTCAGGCGCTTCGAGGCGGAAAATACGTCTAGAGATCAAATTTCGCCTAACTACGATAAAATTTATAACGTCATCGGCAAGGGTGGTAGAAAACGGACAATCACATTGCTTGTTCCAGGGGTCCTGAAGGAGTTTGTGAATACTCATCCGCGAGATGACGGATTACTGTTTGGTAAATTGGAAAAAATTTAGATATACATAGTTTTCGCCGTGTATACGCAGACAAATTATACAGGACATTATTGGGTGAAAAGTATGAACGTGCTATTGCACAGATCTTATCCCAAAACCTAGGACACAATCGCGTCGATACTGCAATTATATCGTATCTAAAGTAAAAAGGAAATAGTGAAAAATGACTGGAATAATAGAATTAGAGTGGATAGAATCCCAGGGATATGGGAAAGGTAGCCAGATCGGTTACAGGACGTTTAAAACCGATTTAGGGGCAGATACGGTTTAGACCAGGGAATCTTCTGCCAAGTTCGAAGTGCGGAAGAAGTGTCAAACACGATTGGCTGTAATAGTGATCAAATAGATTGCAGGGGCAAATATTCTGTGATATGATACAATGTATACATAAATTACATTGTAATGTGTACATTACAAGAAAGGAAATGATGAAAAATGGAAAATAATGAAAAGAAAAACATCACGGAACCCATGACATTTCGAGTTGCGCCTGAAGATAAGCAAAAATTTCAGGAGTTTTCGAAGGAAAACCGCATTAATCAGGCAGAAATGTTTGATGCGCTGATTAAAAACTACGAAATGGCACAAGCAAAGAACGCGATTCCCGAACGCGCGAAAGAAATTGAGACATTTCAAGACACACTGAATAAAATATCTGGTATGTTCACTAACTCCCTGGAAATCAATCAAACATCTGAAGCACGGATCAGGGATACGCTCAATTTGGAATTGACCACTAAGGATCAGACGATATCTGATTTACAAAAACACAAGGAACACATTGAGATTGGCAATGGAATAATGGCTGGACAGTTAAATACTCTGGAAAAAAAGGTTAAAGAATATGAATTAATGTTGGATAAATCAACTGCTGATTTAAACGATAAATACACCGAAATAAGCCAACAGCGAGAACAGATCAATGCGTTAACTATATTGGTTGCGGAATCACAGGGTTTCAGAGATGAAAATAAGGCATTGACGGAAGCCAATAGAAATTTAATCACTGAACAATCAAATACCATGGCTGTAATCAATAATTTAAAAAATGAATTGGCTTCGGCGCGGGATCGGACGGATTTTTATAAAAAAGAAGTTGAGTCATCAAAACAAGAAAAACAAGACATCAGAAACGAACAAAAAGAACAATTAAGAGAACTTGGGAACGGATATAAAAAGGAAATAGATAATGCCCAGATGAAATACGATATAAAATACAATAATGACATTAAAGAATTAAAAGCCGAATACAAACAGGAAATTTTGGAACTTAAAGCCCAATCTAAGACAGACATTGAAACCGCTGTAATTAATGCGATAAAAATTAAAACGGCTGAATACGATCTTCTGACGATAAAAAACGAGGAATTAGAAAAACAGCTTGCTGATCTCATTGTAAAATAAAAAAAGGAGAGACTTGAGTCTCTCCTTTTTCCGTTATATTTACTTCCTGAATAATTTACTCCAAAAACTTTTTTTTACTGGCCCGGAGGGATGCTCTTCAATTTGCTTTGGTTGCTTCTGTTGGTCTAGTAAAATCTGGTTCTGGTGGTTTAACTGGTTCGCTTCTTGTAACCGGTCATTTAGCCGGTCATTCGCTTTACTTAGCTGTTCAATCTGTTTGTCTTTAATTTCAAGTTGCCTATTTGATTGTTCGGCCTGGTCATTTAGTTGTTTATTTTTGACTTCCAGTTCTCCCTTTAATACATCCATATTTTCTTGTAAAATGGTTAATAACTGGTTATCCACTGGTTGACTACTTTGGTTAATAACTGGTTGACTGCCTGGGCCATTAAATAACTCTAAAGCTCCTTTGTTAATACGTTTCTTTCCGTCAACTATTTTAATATGAGTTAATAACTGGTTATCTACTTTGTTATTAACCCGCTTATAAACCGCTGCCGGACTGATTCCCGCCATCCGGGCAAATTCCGCAATTGATATATAATCATCCTGTGGGTTCATTGCCATGCTTTCACCTTCCTTTTTTCTATGTCCGCTAATAGTACTTAGTTCTCATACAATTAAATTTAGCTCCGATTAAATGAGGTCATGCATATTTGTTCATTCGTCTCTTTCATATAGCTCACTATTGGCGCGATATTTTATTTCTTTATGGGTGAGACAATAGTTTTATTGTTTTCATATGATAAAAACATACCATGATATTTATGTTTATACCATTGGTTAATGTTGGCTTTTCCAATGTCGCCATTTTTCCATAAGAAAATATCGCCAATATAAACTTTTCATCATCCATGTTAAGACACCTTATTTCTCAATTATTGGTAGATCAGGCCATAGATCCACAGCATGATTCACTTCCATGTCCAAATAAGCTTGAATTCTTTCTTTGCTAATAGTTTCAGTATGATCCTTTTTCTTTGACTTCGATTTCTCTGCCTTTTTAGGTTTTGGAAGTTCTGCCTTTGGTGATACATCATCATCCTTTGCTGAAAACAGATAAGCAACCGGGTCAATAATTTCACCACCACGGCAAATAACATAATTTAAATTACGCTTAAATCGTTCTAAGTCATAGGAGTAAGCAGTAAAAAGTTTTTCCGCTTGTGATTGGCTGCATGGTATTTTGCTAGATTCCATAATCGCCTTTAATTCATAGACATCAGCAATATTAATTTGTCCAGGCATTTGATCTTCTTGCACTTGAACAGGTATCTGTTTTTCCTGTACCAAATCAATTGATTTTGCAGGTATTTTTATAATTTTAATCTTTGACTTTTCTTGTATAGTAAACTTAAATCCAATAAACCGCCGACTCATCTTAATACTGTCAACTGTTATGTTAAGATCTGTTTTTTCATTAATTTCACGTTCTGATATGTTAATGACTTTATCTCTAAAGTGTCCTATTTGTTGGAATTTATCTTCAGTATCAGTGATTTCACGCAATTCTTGTATAGTAAATTCAAATACATGCTTTACTTTATTGCACTTTGTAAATTCCTTTTTTAATAGTTCATAGATCCTTAGAGCATAGAATGAATTAATATTAAGAATGTCAATCATCTCATATTGGGTAAATAGCTCGTTTAACTCAATTACAAAAGGTCTTATTCTTTCATTTAGACCTATTATTAATATGCCCTCACCATCGTACTCTGCTATAGACATCCAAGGGATATATTTCCAAGGATTTTTTGGATTATCAGTTTTAATTCCTAATTTTCTCCCAGTTAGTTTTTCGCAGACCTTTTGAACATCACGATATAAATTACTACTATCTATTCCTAAACATCTTGCAATCTCTTTTATATCTGCCTTATATTCCATCAATTGCCGATCCTTCATGCTGACTTGCATAACTAATAACCTTATCAATTTAGCTTCTTTTAATGTCATCGTCTGCTTTCCGTTGATAGCATCATTACTCATAATAAATTTTTTATTTTTTGTTAAGTCCAAGTCTAGATTATTACTCATAACACACCCCCAATTTAATGATTATATTATTTTAACTATCACCTGTCAATTATTTAAATGATAATACCTCGCAGTGAAACTCTACTTAAATATTTACTTAGTGACAGTTTACTGTCAAAAGGTGATAATTCACTGTGGAAAGGTGATAGTTCACTGTGGAAAGGTGATAGTTAAAGTCAATTTTTGGCATAACACAGGCGTTTGAATGTTGTTCTAAACGTTCTTAAACGTTCTTAAACGATAGAAGAAGAAAAGTATTTAATTTTTATTTACTCTCGTATCCTTTAACTTTTCGCTTTGCTCTTATCAATGTTGACTTACTTATGCCTGTTAACTGCTCAACTTCTTTGTAACTATTATGATCCAGTAACTTCACAGCATGATCCACCTGATCCTTGTTATATTTCTTTGGTCGACCTTCTGTAAATCCCTCTTTTAGTTTGGCAATTGCTTTACCCTCCTGGGTACGCTCTACAATCATATCCCACTCAAATTCAGCAAATGAAAAGAAGATGTTTCGAATTAGCCTACTGGAGGGGGTATTGTCCATGATACCAATGTTTAGGATATTAACCTTCACACTCTTATTTATCAGCTCATTAACCAGATTACTGCCTTGGGATAGGCTTCGTGCTACTCGGTCTAATTTGGTAACGACAAGGGTATCCCCAGGTTCAATTTTTTTCAGTAAGTGATCTAGCTCTGGTCTGCTACTTTTTGTTCCGGTGAAGCTGTCGGTAAAAATTTCAACAGCTCCATTTTCCCGCAACATATTTTCCTGGGATTCTAAACTATTTCCATCCTTCATCTGACCCCTCGTACTGACTCTAGAATATCCATAAATCATCGTTTTTCTCCCTTCTATTTTGGCTATAAGTTATGGCACCGCTCTATACCGCTATTTTACGTCAAATAGAAACCAGTGTCAATACTTTTAAGTTATGACACTATTAAATACTATTTCAGTGGATGATAATTTGTCAATGAAAATACATTCAATTATACCATTAAAGAATATTATATCGAATCTTTAAACCGGTACTGCTTTATGAATAAAGTCAAAATTGATCGACGGATCAACGGATCAACGATTCGTAGAAGATGATTCTGGAGAACCGTAGTGCAAATTAAAAAAATCGTAGCCTGCTTCTTTTTTATATCCGGATTTTCTATTAAAAGTTAAAGGTGAAATTGAAACAGACAGCTAAATAAGCTGGGGTTTTGAATGGGACGTATATATTTAAATAAAGTCGGATAATAAAATAAAATAATTTCAAATTAAAGTGGGATTTATTCAAAAAGATGATTATAATGATTAAAATGAATTTATTTATCAAAACGAAAATGAAGTTTGAAAATAATTATTGTATGAGGTGATAATGTGATAGCCATGAAAAACTCTAAAAAAAAACTATCAGAACCGGCCCTTGATGACAAGAACCGTATAGATCAAAATTACGGTGAGCATGCGATTGAGTCTCAAAAAATTTCAGAGAATACCAACGGTAATTTCCCCATCGTTGGCATTGGCGCTTCGGCAGGGGGATTGGCAGCCTTTGAAGCCTTTTTTTCTGGACTGCCTTTTAATATTGACATGGGTATGGCTTTTGTCCTAGTTCAGCATCTGGTGCCAGATCACAAGAGCATACTCGCTGAACTTATTCAATGCTCCACCAGCATGCCGGTATATGTGGTGGCTGATGGCGTAAAGGTTAAGCGTGACTGTGTTTATATTATCCCTCCAGGTCGTGACATAGCCTTATTAAATGGTGATTTACTCTTATTAGAACCTTCTGAACCACGAGGGCATCGAAAGCCCATTGATCTTTTCTTTCAATCACTGGCCCAGGATCAGAAAAATCAGGCTTTTGGTATCGTGCTCTCAGGCACTGGAAGTGATGGCACATTTGGTATAAGGGCCATCAAGGCGGAAGGTGGCATCGTCATGGCTCAAAGTCGTGATAGTGCGGAATATGATGGTATGCCCAACAGTGCGATTGCTTCGGGACTGGTTGATTTTATACTGCCACCCGCTCAGATGTCTGCCAAAATTATGAGCTTAGTAGAACACACCTTTGTTAAACTCCCCAGCTATAATGAAGCCTATTCAAAAACCGACAGTATATTCAAAAAAATATGCATTCTTATACGAGCTCAAACCGGGCATGATTTTTCTCAATATAAGTCAAGAACGATTCAACGGCGAATTGATCGGCGGATGGCCGTTCACCTGATTGATTCCAGTGACAAATACCTTAGGTATCTCCAGGAGACGCCCAATGAGGTAGAAGAACTGTTTGGGGATATATTAAGAGGTGTGACCAAATTTTTTCGAGATCCCCAGGCATTCAAGGTACTAGAAGAAGAGGTCATTCCAAAGCTGTTTGTGAACAAGACTCCTGATTCTAAAATTCGAGTCTGGTCACCAGGTTGTTCTACAGGAGAAGGGGCTTACTCAATTGCGATCCTCCTGCAGGAACACATGGATACACTGAAAGAGAATTACACAGTGAAGGTGTTCGGTACTGACATTGACAGACGTGCCATTGCTGATGCCAGGGCTGGTATTTATTCTGTCAGCATTGCTGACCACCTTTCACCGGAACGGCTGTCCCGTTTTTTCACATTGGAGCCTGATGGTGCTAATTATCGTATTAACAAAAGCATTCGCAACATGCTGATTTTTTCCGTACAGGACGTGATCAAAGACCCTCCGTTTTCAAAAATCGACCTGATCAGTTGTCGTAATCTTATGATCTATATGAGTGAAGAACTTAAAAAGAAGTTGATCCCATTATTCTATTATGCTTTAAAGCCCAAAGGGTTTCTTTTTCTCGGATCATTGGAAAACGCAGGGGATTGTATTGATTTATTTGAGACACTAGACTCAAAATCGAAACTGTATCAGAGAAAAGAGCCTGCCTTCGGTGAGCCGCATATAAGAAGGTTCGGATTAATCCCGGTATCTACATCAATGATTGCCTTACTTCCTCATGTAACACCCAAGGCGGAAATCATTAAAAATCTGTCTTCCTCTGATCAGAAAGAACTGTTGCGTTCAGATACCGGACAGGCTGAGGATGATGAAAAAGCAGCAGACACAGGAGAAATTATCCGGGCACTTAAACAGGAACTTCAAGCGAAAGATGAATATCGTCAAGCATTAGAAGAGGAACTGGCAACATCCAATGAAGAATTATCATCTATAAATGAAGAATTGCAATCTGTCAATGAGGAACTGGCAGCCGTTAATGGTGAGTTGCAAGTGAAAGTGGATGATCTCATACAGAGTAATGATGACATCAATAACCTGCTGGCCGGAACACAGATCGCAACAGTTTTCTTAAATCATAAATTGGAGATTCTGAGTTTTACCCCTAATGCCACAAAAATTATCAACCTGATCCAGGGAGACATTGGAAGACCAGTAGGACACATCGTTCCAAACTTTGTTGGCTACAATCTTCTTGTGCAGGATGCAGAGGCGGTATTAAAAACCCTGATTCCAAAAGAAATTGAAGTGAAGATAAGTGAAGAGAAGTTTTACACGATGCGAATCCTGCCTTATCGTACTCAGAAAAACGTGATTAAAGGTGTTGTGATCAACTTCATTGATGTTACGGAACTTGTGAAAAGTCGGGAATCACGAAGCAGTGTCCATAAGGAGTTGCTTCGTCTGGCTGTGGCAGTAAAGGATTCACATGATGCCATCACAGTTCAGGATTTGGATGGTCACATCCTGGCCTGGAATCCCGGAGCAGTGAAGATGTACGGCTTTAACGAACTGGAGGCGTTGACGATGAATATCCGCGACTTCATTCCAGAGGATCTTATTTCGGAAGAAATGGAGGTTATTAATAAGCTTAGTCATGATAAAGTTTTAGAGCCGTACCGTACCAGGCGGATTGCCAGGGATGGTACGGACGTTGAGATTTGGATGACCGCCACAGCTTTACGGAATAAAGAGGAAAAATTATATGCCGTAGCAACAACCGAACGTTCAATCGAAGGTGTTGACAATGATATAAGGGAGATGATAATGGAAAAAAGTTGGAGGGATTGGAACAATCTGATATTAATGAGCGTCTGATGCAGGAATTACGCCAAAACGCTTGAATCCATGTCATTGGAAGAAATACGCCAGTCATGAATACATCTAAAAAATTTAAAAAAAACATTGAACAACTAAAAGAAAGGTATCACTGGAAGTTCATGTTTCCTGAAGTTAAAAGTGATACTGTGGTCAGCCTCCACGAGTATAAATTTTATCTGAATTTTATGGCAAGTTCTTCAATGTTATCATACTATCTCCAACGTCATTGAACCTAAATTGCCCATTATAATTAAATATTAGCAAAAATATAATATCGTGGTAGGTTTACGAGATCGATATATAAAGAAAATAAAATGTTTTTTACAACTGCACCCAAACGGCGCCCGATACAATAAGATTCTGATATACAAAGAAAAACCGTTGACTCTTAATCAGGGTGTCTTATTTTTTCACCGTTTCATTAGGGCGCTTATTTATTTGCAAAGAAACAAAGCATTCTATTTTAATTAGGCGGTATAAGTTCTCCATGTCAAAAAATTCTGCTGCGTACAATCTCGATAGTCATTTGATTTCCGGTGTCATAAATTAAAGTTATGACACTGATTCAAAATATCATATTATTCTTAGTGTTCTAGTGAATTCTAAATTTTTGATATAGTCTGTAAACAAAAAAGCACCAAACCAATTAAGGCCGGTGCTTTTTCAGCAGTTGGAGTCAATCTTTATTATTTCAATCTAATTTTCGATAACCGTGTCTCATAAACTTCATTTAGTTTTTCAGTGAGTTCGGTTAAATCATTATAGCCAATTATATGGGTCTTCAAAAAAAATAAGATTGCTCCCATCCCTAAGGTTTTTAAAGTTACTAGCTCTTCAACCTTATGTGCATCATTCGACAATAGGAAAATTTCTTTCAAATATTCTTCCAGTGTTTTTTTATTAACTTCCAAATTTCACTTTCTTCAATAGAC
This sequence comes from Gillisia sp., assembly GCA_041752645.1. Taxonomy (GTDB): domain Bacteria; phylum Bacteroidota; class Bacteroidia; order Flavobacteriales; family Flavobacteriaceae; genus Gillisia. Next base: position 12,207 of record JBGSWA010000302.1, read on the forward strand.
GATAGGTCGCCATCCCTATTTTATCTTGATGCTACTTACATTAAAACACTTAATATCATCTCTAGCAAATTAAATCTTAAGAATTCTATTTGAATAGTGCGAGTGGGGTGGCATACTCAATGAGCTGTCTGGATCCGAAAAAAGATCATGTGATAGATCCATCCGGTTGGGTATTTTAGATCGTGTGCAGAAGGGCATCCCAAAAAACAAATTTTAAAATTCTTAATGCACCCTACTTTGTTGAAAAGCAAGCGTCAAATAAGGAATTAAAAAAAGCCTGCAAAAAAACAGGCTAATGATTTTGAACTTTACAATGTTTCGGTAATGCTTCTGACCATGTTATCAGCGAATCCAGTACATCCATATCAAACAAAAAGTGGATTCAAGCCGTTCGCTCTGCCCGGCAGGGCAAGAAGGAAGCGTGATGCCTGAAGTAAATTTAGCCTTGACGCAGCGATAGCGGAGACCAGGGCGCAGGACTAATGGCAGTGGAGGCCAACACGAACAAAGCCCCGGGCGTTTAGCCGGGGGCGTGGGTAGAGGGATAACGTATGGCAGGCACGGTAAGAGCGGAGTGGCTACCTTGTCAAGACCTGACGAACGTAAAGCAAGCCCTGAGCAAGCCTTCCATTTCTAAAATTGCTGGAGCTTACTTTGACGCTGCCGTTGAAACCATTTCTAATTTGAAAGATGCTTTTGTTGTTTTGTCTGCAAAATTTTAAATAGATCGTTCAACTGCTGCAAATGACCCTTAGCAGCAGTTGAAATAATCAAATAATTCTTAAACTATAATAATCCGATAGCTTCATAAGCATAGTTTAATGATAAAGGGGAAAGAGAGAATGTTGGCTCAGACGATTTTGTAAAATATAAAAATGATAATAGTGAAATAATAGAAATTGAAAAAGAACGGGAGCGCAGCAATTTATTAGTAATTGGGAAGGTAAAGGCTATGAAAAAGGAAAGAGTCAGCCATCAGTTTTAAAAAAAGTCTTAACGAATGATACGATCGCATAGATAAGTTTAATTGATAGGTTATTTTGAGAGCCGCGGATAAATTTTATTCCCGGGATAAAAAATGATAGAAAGGGGTGTATCACCCCCTTCTATCACTAATGTGTTCGTGCATATTTCATAAAAACATAAGCGGTTAAAGCTGTTGGAGTATCAGGTTGTTGTAAAGAGCCGGTGTCCTGATATTAGCCCGTTGAACGGAGCTTTGACAGACGCTAGTCTGCTGAATTTATAGAATGCGTTGCCTTCTCGACCGGGCTTTAAGGGATCCCTTGTCTGTAGTTCTACAGTTATTTTCCCAGGATAAACATTAGTGATTCTCAGATGCTTAGGGTTCGTTCTCGGATCCTTGGTTGTCTGGAAGTACTGATTAAATTCGGCTGTACAGGTGCCGAGCACTGCAATGTGGTTCTTAAACGAAAATCCGAATAAGACGTCGAATAATTCGAGGCTCATATAGTATGTGTGATTCATATTTTTAATTCTCCTTTATTTTTCAATAATCTTCTTGATGCTTTCAATTTTCTCACGGTCCGTTGGTGAGTTTGAGAAAAACAGACTGACAATTTTTTTCAGAATATCTTCATCTGTCATTACTTTTTCATTAGTCAATGATACGTTCGCAGTGGCATCCACTTTGTAAATTGACGTTTTTTCAATCAAATGCTCTGCTCTTAAGGGTTTAAATTCCGACCGCATGAACCTGCCCTTCTGCCCTTTAATAATTTCTTCAAAAAAAGGATGCTTTGTCAGTGCAACTAAAAAAAATCGCAAAGACTTGGCAGGCTGCGCTAGCTGAGCATCACTAGAAAACTCAATTTGAATGATATTTTTTTGAATATCTAAGCTATCTATGTATTTTCTGTTCTTAGCAGTTTTTGAGAATGTATTGAAAGCTACGACTTCTTTTTCGATAATAGAGCGAACATCTCTGAAATCCACAGTCTGACGAACCTTTAAGCTATCAGGAAAAAGTTTTATCAGGTACCTATTCATTATTTTCACCTCCTATTTTTAATTGTTAAAGCTATTGTAATAAAACAACCTTAAAATCTCCTTAAAAGAATACTAAAATCGCATTAAATTTATTTACAATCCAAAATATAATTAATTTAAACTTAATTTTGAAAGAAGAGTTATGGAACAAAAAAATAAAATACCGAGTTATTTATAAAAAGTACATATTATTTATTGACTTTATATAATAATGTCGGTATAATATAAAAAGAAAGGAAGGTTACCACCATGAAAAAAAATAAAGAAATCAGAAAAAGAACCTCTGTAGACCTTCTGCAAGAAAATTACGTGCTTTTAGAAGATTATTCGCAGCAAGTCGGTAGCACATATGGGCGGGTAATGAATTACTTCATATCCTTATTGTTAAAAATACCGCCTATAAACAAGAAAGAACTGTATGAATTTTGCAATGACCGCGTCAAAGAACTTATGTACCAGATGGATTCTGTAGGAGAGTTTGAAAAAAAAGACATCCAGCAGAGAATAGAAAGCTTTCACAGCCTTGCTTATTTCTTTAATACTGGAGAAACCATTAAAGAACCAATAATCGAAACACGAAAAATAATGCTTAAAGAAGGTTATGTTGAAATTCCAGAGAACTGGGAAACACTGAATGATCAAAACTCAGGTTTATACAAATACTGCGGCGTAGTTGAAGCTAAGCACTGTTTGGAATATAACCTTGCTGAGCATTACCTATTCTTTTCAAATCACAAATATGGGAAAGATTATGACAATCAAGAAATTGATTCTATCTATAATGCCTGCATAA
>JBGSWA010000303.1:0-3856 GCA_041752645.1 Gillisia sp.
TTTACCAGTTTTTCTTCTTCTGCTTTTCGCGTGGTAATATCCAGGGAAACCTCTATTGCCCCTTCAAACTTTCCCTGTTTATCAAAAATTGGGGAAATGGAAGAAAAAACGGGAAAAGTATGCCCATCTTTATGTTTTACCACAAATTCATTAGAGGAATTCCCCTTGGACATTTTCTCCATGATCTCCGTGATATCTCCTTCCTTTTGCTCGGTGGACAGCAGGGAAATAACGTTTTTGCCTATTGCCTCTTCGGCGCTCCAACCGTAAATTTCCGTTGCTGCCGTATTCCAAAAAGTAATCATCCCCTTTGCATCGGCGGAAATGGCGGCCTGAGTGATGATATTTAATAGATCAGACTGAAATCGCATCTTTCCCTCGGATTTGATCGTCTCTGTCACATCAAGCGCAACCCCATAGAGGCCTTCAAGCTTTCCGGTTTTATCAAAAGCATATTTACTTTTTCCATAAATATGCTTTACAGTCCCATCTTCTAAAACAATACGGTGGTTTAAAGAAAGAACACTTAATGTTTTTTGTGATTCACTGATTTTGTTCATTACCTCCTCCAAATCCCCAGGATGAATAAAGGCCAGCCAATTCTGATGAGTCTGAATATTTTCAGATGGGGAAAGCCCGTAAATCCTGCACAATTCATCAGACCAAATTGCAATCCCTGTTGCGAATTGCAATTCCCAATTCCCCAGATGCCCTACCTGCTGGGATTCCTTTAAACTTTTTTCACTTGCCTCAATTTTTCTCCGGGACTCTACCTTTTCGGTGACATCTATAAAAAAGAAATAAATCCCGTCTATATTGCCATTGTTGTCTTTATGTGGTTGGTAGATTACATCCTCATACATTTCAACAATTTTTCCTTTCCCCTCCTTATCAAATTTTATCAGCATTTCTTTGGCTGAAAAGGTTTCCCCTGTTTTATAGACCACATCCAGGATTTCGAAAATTCCCTGGCCTTCCACCTCAGGCAATACTTCCCTCACAGTTTTACCAAGGATATTCTTTTCTCCAATTAACTGCAAATAGGGAGGGTTTGCCATTTCAAATACATGGGTTGGACCCTTTAATATCCCCATGCAGGAGGGAGCCTGTAGGTATAGTCCATTGAAACGTTGTCTCTCGTTTTCAAATGCTATTTCCAGGTTTTTTTTATCCGTTATATCTTCAATGGTATGAAAAATATGAGTGAGCCTGTCATGGTTATCCTTTATTGGAATGTTCTGAATCTTGGTATATTTGACCTCAAACTTTGTAGTCCCGCGAATAGGGAGGTCGTATTTTTGAAATGCAATAGTATCCGAATCCTTTTTTGCGATTACAGAATTCAAGGAGTTTCTTAAATTTTCAACTCCCTTGGATACCCAATCTTCAGGATTTTCCGGTAATGCTTCAAATATTCCTTTCCCGATAAAATCTGCCTCTACCGAATTCGCCGTCTTCAGGGCGGCTTTATTCACTGCGACAATGGTGAATTTTGGCGCGTCAGGAAGGAGAATTAGACCGGGGTTGGGTAATATTTGAAAGAAATGGTCAAATTGGGGATGTAAAGGCATAATTTTTTAATGATATTAAACAGCTGAAAGCCAATAAGATGGATCAATTTTATTTTTCCTTTTCACTGATATTTTTAAATTTTATTGAATTTTTTGTATAAATTTAACGTTTTTTAGCACACAATTAATTATATCTTGCATTTTCTTAGCCTGAAACTCGAGCTTCAATAATAGATTATTCCATTAATACGGAAACTTAGCCCGAATTTTGCATTTTGGTTGGGCAGGAATAAATTTTGTTTTTGGGATTCTAATTCCAATTCGAAAATTTTCCAGTGTCCGAAACTCTGAAGAGGTTTATCTTTAAGTTAAGAGCGAAGTTACCCCTGTATTTCTAAGATCCAATAGCAGACTGCCCCAGATTAGGGGTAATTTGCCTGGCCAATTATCTTTTTATCTATTTTTTTTATTTTTAAGCTAACTTTTTCTTTAATTCAATGGGAGTAAAGGAGTGTGGTATTGTGGTTTAAATAATTTTGGACGAGAAAAAACAATGGACAATATAATTATAGGACCTATAGGTTTTCTGGGTTTTCGCCAGGCAGCGAATCAGGTTACATGCATATTTTTTCTAAGTAAATCCATGGCTGGGAAAGTTGCACTTTCATCCCTGCAAAAGGGTTCAGTTATTCCTCCCTATCTCTATTTCGAAGAAACCGGAGCGCAAAGCACAAACCACAAAGTGCAGAAAACGCCGCCCAGGATAGATCCTGAATTGATCCGGCAAATGGAGAAATTTTTAGGTTTAACTTTTGTTGCAGAAAAAGAAGCCCTAGGCAATGTGTGCATGGCCAATAGTGGGGAGGTTCGCCCGGAATTCAAACAGAGTTTCACGCCAAGAGATGTTCAGGATTACATCAACGGGGTTTTGCATTCCCCGAAATACCGGGGGAAATACAAGGAATTTTTAAAGATGGATTTCCCCTCTGTACCCTTTCCCGCAGAGGTTGTGGAATTCTGGAAACTGGTGACATTGGGCGGGGAACTCCGGCAGCTTTATTTGCTGGAAAATCCAGGGATGTAAAACCCCGGTCACAAATAGCCCGAAGATGGGGAGGATATCCTCAGCAAAAAGCCCAAAACCAGCACAGGGTATGAGTCAATTTCCGAAACCCAGGCCAAGGCCTCTGGAGAAACGAATCTTTCAGTTTTGGGAAGGCCAGGGCAAAGCCTCCGCTAAAACCTCCCCCAAACAAACGGATTTAATTTTTATTGAATAAACTTTTCCAAAGTTTAAAACTTCGAAAAAGTTGGGTCAAAGCAGTAAGGCCTTCTATTTCAGGGATAAAGCCGCTTCCAGATTGAGTTCCGCGACAGAATTTATGATAAGATCGGGTTTGAATGCAAAATCCACCAGGTTTTCCTTTTTGGAAACTCCTGAAAGGGTCAAAATAGTGGTATACCCCAGTTGGATCCCCCCAAGTATATCAGTGTCCATGGTGTCGCCTATTATGATAGTTTCCCTTGCTTCCAGTCCCAGGTATTTTCTGGCAGCCCTCATCATCACAGGACTTGGTTTTCCAACTGAAAAAGCCTTTTTCCCTGTCGCTTCCTCGATCATAGCTACAATGGCCTTGATCCCTAAATTGTTCCATCCAATTTTTTTGGGTGAGGGATCTAAATTGGTGGCAATCAATTTGGCCCCATGTAAAATCATATCAACGGCATTATTTACCATTTCCAGGGTAAAATTCCGCCCTTCGCCCACCACGACAAAATCGGGATTGTTATTTACCAGAATATAGCCTTCCTGAGCTAAACTGGTAATAAGTCCGCCTTCTCCTAAAACATAAGCCGTGCCCTTTGGTTCCATAAAAGATAAGAAGGAAGCTGTCGCCATAGCGCTGGTGTATACGTTTTCCTCTTTTATCTTAATTCCCATTTTTGCCACCTTGTTAACCGTGTCAAGGGGGGTGCGCTGGCTGTTGTTGGTCATAAACAGAAAAGGGATCTTCCTCTTTTGGAGTTGTTCTATAAACTTGTCGGCTCCGGGAATCAGGAGGTCATTCCCATAGATAACCCCGTCCATATCAATTAAAAATCCTTTTTTCATATTTCTTATTTTTTAAAAATTCCTTTATGCTAAAATAATCCTTTAAATGTCAGGATTAGAAACTAACACTAAAAAATAACGCTTTGATGACATTAATTTATTTATGTGCCTTCAGAACTGCCCAGAATTGCACATTATTTTATTTTTTTACCTACCCAACCCTGTGCCTTGACCTGGTTGATTGAATTTTAATTGATTTCTTCACCATAGTTTCTTTCCTGAAATTCCCATC
>JBGSWA010000304.1:0-12079 GCA_041752645.1 Gillisia sp.
ACAACGGCAAATTATTTTCATTTGGGACAAAGCAAACGCAAGCGAGGTCCCAATAATTGATTATCAATAAAAAATATTAAAACGGAAAAGTTATCAAATGTACATCCTGGAGAAATCTTGAAATAGAAATTTCTTGAGCCACCCAAAATTACTGTATCCCGACTCTCAAAGGACTTAAAAAATACCGCAGACATGAATTTCAGAAATCATTTAAGGAAATCCTAGAATTACAGCGACACCGCTTTGAGATTTAGTAGGTATTTTGGAAATTCAACCAAATTTAGGTTCGGAATTCAGGATGATTACCACATTGAAAAAAGAATCGGAACTGAACGAAATAAAATATTACGAAAATAAAAACCTCCTAAAAAAGGTATAAAATTAATCAAAAAATAAAGGCAAAGTTTATCATTCCTTCCGGAGCATTCTGTAAATTACATTTTTTTGATAAAGCAAAATTCCAAATTTAGAAATTAGCAGGCGTTATCGTTGACTCACCAAAAATTCGGGAATATCGGGATTTTGTCTTTAAAATAGATAATTAGATAACACTTATGTTTTTGTAAACAGTCAAGAATGAACAGTTTTTATTATTTTCTGCTTTCCAAATTTCGGAGTAGGCCTATTTAGATAAATTGCTTTTATTCCTCCATTTTTTCAAGATATGGCAGTTTTTTTTTAAAGTGAATTAATTATTATATTTTCATTTGATTGTATAAAAGAAATTGTCATTCAAATATAAATATCGATGGACACCGGAATTTTTTAATTCGATACAAAGACACTGTATGCTGACATTTTTTACAAAAAACACCTATCTCTAATCGCTTATTTTTGAATCCATTTATACAGGAGGATCCATCAGGAATTTCTATTTCCAATATAAGGATTTTAACTTAATGGTACTAGTAACGGACAGTCATATAAAATATTTTAGGTTTCGTTTAACCAATTGAAGCTGTTCCTGAAAATTCCTCGCAGTAAACTTTGGAGGAAAGGATATAGTTTTTGTAAGTATTTAGAGACAAGAAAACCCATCCTCTTGGAATGGACTTTGAAAGAGATGGAACTGAAATCAAAGTAAACTTAAACCCCAAATTAACAAATCTACACCTAGAAATCAGAGCCAGGCTAACGCACCCAAAATACTATAATTCCTTCCTGATCTTTATCCCTGCGCCAAGGTTTGTGCTTTCAGATGATATATCTGCCCCAAGTTCCAGGTTTAAATCCAAAAAAGATTTGAAAATATTTAGATCGAGATATGTTGAAAACACGTTTTTCGGAATTTTAAACCCCGCATGCGGAGTTCTATAATCCCCGTAATTTTTTCTGTAGCTCAAAAGGCATTTATAGGGCAACTTGTTAAAGGCCTTGCCCTCCACTCCCAGATGATGGACAATTATCCTGTTATTATCCACTATACTACCTCCGTGGTATAATTCATCATCATAAAAATCGGTAGCAAAAAATGGCAGGCCTATAACCCTGCCCTTATAGGTCCAGCCGGAGGTATACACCCCATTATTGAAATAATTATCCCAGGTTAGCGCCCAGGAGGAATTAGAAGTGTAATGTCCATTGGTGTAATAAAATTCATACATCAGGCTATTGATCCATCCGGATTTTTTATTAAAATCAGCAAAAAGCCCATAACTGCCGTCAAAATAATTGTAAAAAAATATGCCCGAGGCATCCTCAAACAGATGGCTGTACAAAAATTCCAACCTCATCTTTTTAAAGGATTTACTTATTTTTATTTCATAACTTCCAATGTGGTTCCCCAAAGCATTATCCTGATCGCTCTGCAGGGAATTCTCACCACCATCATAGCCCGCAAATACCCTTATATAGTCCTTGATCTCGTCAGGTTGTTTTCCATAAATTTTTTTGCTTGAGATTCCACCCCATTGTGCGAAATGTTGTATCCCCATTTTGATCTCCAGATCTTTCCTGTTATTGAAGATTAAATACAAGCTCTTATTATGTAACCTGGCATTCTTTACAAATCTGTCCTCCTCCATAAAATATTCACTCCAGGAAGCTTCAAATCCCCACCTGCCTTTTTCGGAAAAAAAGATTGTCCTTAAGGTCCTGACTTGTATACCCGGAATTGGCATGGCATTCAGGGTCCATAAAAAATTGCCGTTCACGGCACTTAAACCATTATATAACTCCATATGGTGTTTTCTACCTGCCACCACCTCCAGCCAGGAGTTTTTATAAGAGCCGTAGAGCTCATCCAGAAAAACCTGATCAGAGATCCCATCCTGGTATAAAATCCCGATGCCAAATTCAAGGATGCGTTTTGTATTAAGTTCGTAGATTGCTTTTCCGCTAACCCAGCCTGCTGCATTTGAGCGCTCAGAAATTCGCCCCCTCTGATTGTGGAACATCCAGAATGGCAATAATTCTTTTGTGGAAGCCAGTCCCTTTAGATTTATTTCACCTAAAAAATCCAATGATTGGGAGCCAACCTGGTTTGAAGTCGCCCCAATGAACAAACAGATCATGAAATTCATTAGTTTCATAAAAACTATTTATTAAATAGATTTCTATTTTGGGGCTAATCATATGATTGGTTGTGTGGGGGGCTAACAAGCTTTAAAAGGCTCCGAAATTTGATTTCCTTCCGGAAACCGATAGCATTATGTGATGGCCTGGAAACCGGAATTCAGCATGGCCATATCTCAGGGATCCAGGATAAATTACCTCAAAGAATATCAACTGGGGGAAACTGAAATTTTTAACGCTTTGCATTCTGAGCTCAAAATCTCTGGGGATGGAGGGGAGTGTGATTTTTATGGTTAGGTTTTGTAGCCACAAAAATCTCATTATCTAATTTAATCAAATGATATGGACAAAAACTGCATTTCTTACAAAAAAATTTAATTGTCGCCAAAACTGTTAAATTTCCTGATAAACGGTTATAGAGTAAAAAGTAGAGTGTGGCCCCGTGATAGTACATAGAATAGGTTGACCTGGTCTGATATCCTATTTTAGGATTTCCCTGAGTTACCTGCAAATGTCGGCATTCTTAATATTTACGCGGTTATAATATTTCTATTGCAGATTAAAACCTGTATAAAGCCACGATCATAAAAATAAACAGTTGCGTCAAAACCAGAAGCAAAAACCAGAATTTCACAACAGCCTTTTTACTATTTTTTAAAATATCTTTAGCTTTTGTCCTTTTTGAGCCTGATTGATCTTTTGGTTGTATACCTTAAAACTGACATTTTTTATTACCTCACGCCCTGTTTCGGTAAGAACATACAGGTAAGTATTTTGAATAATAAAACCAAAAATCTTAAGATCGTTTAATATCTCCTGCTTCCAGGGTTCATAATATTTGTTATTTGGAATGCCTTTACTATCCCGGATTTCATAGAGAATATTATCCATCTTATGATAAACATCTGAAAATGAAGAAGTTAATAGTGCTGTAGGCATAGATTTAGATTAGGGGCGAAAAATATAAAAATTCACCACTTTGGAGAGATTGAAATTTAACATAATTTTTGGTATTGTTTTTAATTTTTTGGAAATTTTTTTTCAGGCGTTAATTTCAAGATTTTTTTATGTAAAAAATACGGATTGGACGGATTTGAAAAGTGGAGAATGGAAAGAGGAAAGTTCAACCTTTAATGATAAAAAAAAATGGAATGTCGGGTTTGGAAAAACGAAAGGTCAAGGCTCAAGGTTCAAGGTTAAAAGGTTGATGTTTGGGTTTGGGGTGCTTTTAAGCGTCTAACAGGTTCAAAACAGTTTTTTTTCTCAACTTCAGCCCTAGCCCAAAATCAGGTGATTTCAGGCTATTGAACTCTGCACTTAGGTTAAAACTGAGATCCACAAAACTTTGAAGTATTCTCATTTCAAAATCTCCATACAAAACATACTGTTTCCCGAATTTGCCTTCGATAGCTTCATATTGTACCGTGCTCAGCAAAAGTCTATAGGGAAAAGTGTTGAAATAGTCTGAAAACTGACCTGAGATCCCAATGTGATGTGCTACAAAAGCATTCCTTAGAATGCCTGCCCCATTTTGATCTGCCGTAAAGAAGGGAACTCCCAAGACCCGATCCTGGTAGGTCCAGCCTGATCGGTAAATTCCTCCATTAAACAAAATAATTATCAAACCCCGGGCTCTGACTCCTGTGCTTGGTGAGATAAAATTCATATATAAACGAATTCAGGATCCGGTCCGGATCTTTAAGCTCCAGATAGATCCCGTAACGACCATCGGGCGCGTTGTCAAATTTGCTGCCAGATCCATTTTCAAAGATATGATTGTAAATTAATTCCATTTTAAAATCCCGGAAGCTCTTGCTGATGTACACCTTATAACTTCCCATATGTTTTCTCAGGGCACTCCCCTGTCCTTCCTCACCCGATCTTTCTTTGCCATGGCTGCCTGCGCTGATCACATTCAGGTAATAATTAAGGTTCTCGGGGCGACCACCAAAGTATGCAGTGGCTCCTCCCCATATGGCCGTGTGCTTGAGTCCCGCCTTTATCTAAAAAGTTTCGTTTGGCCGATATACAAAATAAAAACTCTTATGATGCACCCTGGAATAACTCACTTCTCTTTGTTGCCCCATCAAATATTCACTCCAAACAGCTTCAAAACCAATTCCATCTTCGGGAAACAAATAATCAGGACGGCTAATCCTCTATTGGAACCACGGCATCGCCCGGGCATTCAATGACCACGAAGTACTCCTATTGGTGGCACTTAACCCATTGTTTATTTCCTCCTGTTGTTTTATGCCTGGCGTGAGCCCAAACCAGGAATTTTTAAAATGGGCATACAATTCATCCATAAAAACCTGCTGAGAATCTCCATCCTGAAATAGAAGTCCTCCACCAAATTCCAGGGAAGCATTGTTCCTAATATCGTATATTGCTCTTCCGGATATCCAACCGGCAATATTTGTATTTCCCGAGATCCGGCCCCGTTTATTTTTATACATCCAGAACGGAAGGTCTTCCTGTGTGGAGAACATTCCCTTCAAGGCCGCTTCTACTGAATATTGAGATTGGGAATATCCAGGGAAAAAAGAAGATTAAAAGTAATATGAGGAGTGTTTTTTGGATATGGGCTTGTCTTTAGTATTTTGTAGTGGGGTTTGGCCCGATAATTCAATATGGAATTTAGATTTATAGCTTTTATCTGTTTAAAACGATAAAAAAATTAAGATATTGGGTTGGCATATCTGCCTAAAAATTGGGAAGAGAGAAATGGGAAGTGGAATTAGGATATAGAATGTATTAGGGTTCAGCTAATAAAGTGAGATCAAAAAATAAATTTCGAAGCCTGGAATTATAAAAATTACAAAGTTGTAAATATAAGGTATCAGGTTAGAAGTCTTTAAACTGTTGAACCCTGAATGTCAATAACATTACTGGTGTAAAGGCAGATTAACCTCCGCCGTTACAAACTCACAGGTATTTTTAATTTCCTCCATTTCGCCAATTACATTACAAGGCTTGTAAGTAGGATTTAAATACTCGATTTCGGATCATTCGTCCTGATATTATGGTAATGGTATCCATATTATGTGTTATCCTAAAATATAGGATGGAAACCTTTACATTAGTTGCTGAATAATTAGTTGGAATTAATTTGACGAAAATGAGAACTATCCCCATAAAAAATATCATTAGTATTATCTTAATGACCTTAACTCTGATAGCTTGTCATTCTCCGGCAGATATATCCGGGATATTAGGAGGCACAGAAAAGAAGGATATAAAGATTTATCTAATTGAACCTGGAACCCTGCGGGAGGTAGCTGCTTCCTATTTTGGAAAAGTCATAGATTCTGCTGTAGTAAATTCTGATGGCAGCTTTGCGTTCCACAACCTGCCAAAGATCAAAGAACCTGTATTGTTAGAATTAGCCGTACAGTTACCAGGAAATGCTCCTAATTATTTACAAACGGATGATCCAACCAGGTCTAACTATATGCCGATTCTATGGCAAACAGGAGAGCCTCTGCAAATCACTGCTGAGTTGGATGAATTTCAAAAAAGTTTTTCAATTGAACTGCCTTCAGAAACTAATAAAGCGTTGTTAGACTTAAGGGATATCAACCAGAAAGCCTACCAAAGTTCTCTTGCAGGAAAACATTGGCAAATAGAAGATGGCAGTCAATTATTGGAAAAAGAACACGCAGTCTTACAATATCAGAGCGAGTTAATGAATTTTGCAGATAGCACACAACACCTTATGCCGGCATTGGTGGCGTTAAGATGGGTAAGTCCAAAGAAGTATTACGAACGCGTACCTGAATTTTTGGTGAGTCAATGTAATAAATGGAAGAAAAAAAAACCGGATCATCCGTGGGTAAAACAGCTCTGCAAAGAAAGTAATCCCTCGAATTTACCTGTTTTAATAGGTGATATATTTCCAAATCTCAAGTTCCCCCTCCTGACAAAGGATACCCTATCCCTAAAAGATTTATTAGGCAACAGACTCACTATTATAGATTTGTGGGCATCCTGGTGTGCCCCTTGCCGAAAGGAAAACCGTGAGGTTTTAGCACCTATTTGGAATGAATATCACGACAAGGGGTTACAAATTGTCGCTTATGGTTTGGAAAGTGATGAGTCTGCCTGGAGAGCAGCTGCAATTCGCGATGGGGCAGATCGCTGGATTCAAGCATCTGATTTGCAAGGAGATGACGCAGCTTTCTTAAAAAAGATCCGTGTCCGGACTATTCCGGCCAACTTTATTCTTGATGATAAGGGGTTGGTTTTGGCTAAGAATATTCACGGAAGGGCATTAATGGATTTGGTAAAAAGCTATATTAAATAAGAAAAAAAAGTTGTACCAGCCTACCTTTGTTGCTTCACCTCAACATATTAAGGATAAAACTAAAAGCAACGGCTGGTTTAAAACACAAATACATTGTCTGTAAAATCGAAGACCTTTGAAAATTGCTGCAGCAATTGTTACGTTAGATTGGATAAAAAAGGATCCTTTTCCTATCGGTGATAATCCTTACAACTGCTCCCATAAAATAATGGTGTGAAGTACCCAGTTATAATTTCAGTTCGTATCTGTGCGGCTGGCGTGGTCGGCTATTTTACATAATGGGGTTATAGGCCGGCACGGGGCTTTCTTTTGGAGTTCCGGATTTGATTCCCGCGCCTATAACAGACCGTTATGTAAATATAGCTTAGGGTGGTTTTTGGCGTGAGCGTCGGGAACAGCTCTTTGCTTTTTTGAGGATCCTACAATTAAAATACAAATGTCTTTAAAAAAGCAATGTGCTGTGTGAGCGCAGTGGCAGACAAAAAGCACGTTTGGCGGTGGCGAGGAAGCCAGAGCAAGACAAAGGATTTTGAGTTCCGAGAATACTGGATTTGCTTTGCGTGGATTCTATTCTCTATCTTTTTTGTAGCCTATTTCCTTTCGAGGTTTCTCTTCTGGTTTTGATAATAGATTTTGAAGGACTTGGTAAATCTCGCTGAACTGTTCATTTGTTTGAGATTCTATTTGCTGGATTTTAGCCATTATTTCCTCATAATTATTTGCTATTTTCCGTAATTGAACAAATGTTTTTATGATTTGAATATTCATTTGTACAGCCTTTTCGCTACTCAAAACACTTGATAACATTAAGATTCCGTGTCCTGTAAATACAAAAGGTGCAATTCTGATTCCCATAACATCACGATTGGAAGAAGAGTATTGTGTTCTCCATTCTTCCAATTCTTCTTTGGTAAGTTCAAACATAAATTCTTCAGGAAAACGACTCATATTTCGTCTAACTTGTTCTTTTAACCTTCTTGTTTCAACGTCATAAAGTTCTGCTAAATCTCTATCCAACATTACTTTTTGCCCTCGTATAACGTATATTTTATTGAGGATTACTTCGTCTGGAATGGATATTTTTTCGCTCATTTTTTGATTGCTATTTCGGTGTAAATTTAACATTTTTTAAAATTGGGTGTCGCAAATTGCGATACCCAATTTATGGTACTTATTTTTAAGACTAACTTATTGGATGGAAGTTGTTGACGATTTTCTGTAGGTTTTCAAGATTGTCCTGTTTGTACGATTCCGTTGAACAAATATGCCGATGTCCTGCCATTTCCTGTACTTCCCTAATATTGTATTGCTTTAACCAATTTACGATGACACTTGCCCTAATACTGTTGTTATTGGTTACTTTTCGGTTGTAGGTTTTTAGTTTCTTAAAAATAGGGAACAACAATACACTAAACTGTGAAGTGTTCAATGGAAAAAGGCGTTCATCGTAAACCCTGAAGTGTTTTTGTATAAGCGGTAAAACTTCCTCAATATACTCTTTGAGTTGCATTATTTGCCAAGGTTTCATCTGTATTTTTCTTGGTGCATTTCGCAACGTACTTGCAATATAGACTGTGCCTCTTTGTAAATCAATATCTGTGACTTTCAATCGGTTAAAATTATTGCTTACCAGTCCTTGATACACCAACAGACCAACAATTACGTTTTGCTGTCGCTTCAAAATAGAAGTTGGATTTTTTATGTGTATTGGTTTCATAGGAATAATATAAATCTTCGAGCTCGTCACTTGATAAAAGGTTCTGCAACACTTTTTTTGTGCCACCTCTGATGGTCATCCCCTCTGCAATGTTCTCTGTTCGGCAACCTCGTTCGATTGAGTCGTTTAAATAATGTCGTATAGCTGTTAAATGGTTGTTGACCGTGTTGGCTTGGTTGTTCTCTTTTAATGTCGCTATGTATCTCAATAATTGCCTGTAGTTGATGGTTTCCATTTCCATTCGTTTTGATGTGCACCATTTTTGCGGTTTTTCAATATGGATGCTGTACGCTTCTATGGTCCTTTGGCTTTTGCGAAGTCGCTTTAGATAGGTCTGGTAATTCTTCATATCGTTTTGATTAAGTGCGTATAAATCTGTGTTGCCTTTAAAGAACTGTGTCCCAAAAATTGTTGTATATCCTCCAGTTTTACGTCTTGCTGTAAAAGGTGCGTTGCAATGGAATGTCGAAGGAAATCCAAACGTTTGGATTCCTTCGGCACAGCTACGCCACCCACCTACTGGAAATGGGATTGGATATTTTGAGTATTAAAGAGCTTCTGGGACACGCAGATATCCAGACGACATTGCTCTACCTTCACGTGGCACAATTGGGTAGACAAAAGCCGTTCAGCCCACTGGAGCGGCTTTACAAAGAGTAAGGGTGAAACGTGCTGCTTACGAGGTGGCTCAGGTGTTGGAAAGAAACCATGAATCTCTTTCCAAATATGGTAACAGGATTATGAAAAACGCCTCTTCGAGAGGCATAGGGTATTTATTGCCTAGAAATAACGAAAGCATTGATAAATCAACAACTACCAAATCTAAAGCCATTAAAAATTGAATGTTCTGACATAAACGATAAGATCTGATAAAACCAATAGCACTCTTCAACACCCTTTGACCGTCCAGGGGTACCCCCCTCAAAACAATCTAATCCCCATATAAAGCAACCCGGCAACGAACCGATTCAGTTAACCTTGCGTTCATGCTGGGCCTTACCGGCCGCACGAACGCTTAGTTATTGTGCCCAGTTTTTATTCGATATTTTGTTTTATTCATTTCTCCAATTTTCTCAAAGAGATTCATTTCCACTCCGCTTTTCAAATCCCTGCTTGCAGTTGCTGATGAGATATCCTTAAAAATGTCCATATAATCTTTTCTTGTAAATTCATTTTTATTCAAGGAATTGAAATATTCAATTCTTTCTTTTTCATTAAGTGTTCGATTATTAAAATCCAACAACTCACTTATAGAAATATCAATGACTTCTAGCATATATTCTATAAACTTTGTTGATTTTCCAGATTTATCACTCTCCGATAGGGCTTTGTAATATTTTTCCTGATCCTTACTGATTAACGTTTCAAATGAAAGGTATTCAAAAACGGGATATTGCTGCATTAAAATTAATGTTTGCCATAGCCTGCCCATTCTTCCATTTCCATCCAAGAATGGATGAATAAACTCCATTTCGTAATGAAATACACAACTTTTTATTAATATTATTTCCTCCGATTCTTTCAAGTATCGAAATAAATCTTTCATTAAGAATGGAACATTCTCAAATGGAGGAGCTAAATGCTCGACATTTTCGCCTTTGACATTACCTACACCTTGATTTCTATACTTTCCAGATGAAGTAATAAGATCAGCCATTAATCTCTTATGTGCTTTTAAAAAGGACTTTACATCGTTTGGGTTATAATCTTCAAGCTTCTCGTATATATTTATTGCATTTAGAACTTCTTTGACATCCTTTGCAGGTCCAATTACTCTTTTATTTTCCAAAAGAGCAGTGATTTGTTCTTCGGTTAATGTGTTACCTTCTATTTTTAGTGAGGAATGAATAGTTTTAATTTTATTCTGTTTCCTTAATTGTGGTGAAGGTTTATTTAAAAAGTTTGCGTTTACTTCTCCAATTTTTTCTGAAATAGAGGTTATTAATTTCAGAATTTTGGGAGAAATCTCATATGGTGGATTCATCGTGATACTATCATTTGATAGTATCAAATATATGATGATTTATCCGTTATTTTCTTCTTTTACGGATATTTTTAATTGGGCACAACGGTCTTGGTATCGAGTAGACAAGGGGAATTTCACCCCA
The DNA here is from genome assembly GCA_041752645.1 of Gillisia sp. Classification (GTDB taxonomy): domain Bacteria; phylum Bacteroidota; class Bacteroidia; order Flavobacteriales; family Flavobacteriaceae; genus Gillisia. Next base: position 10,646 of record JBGSWA010000304.1, read on the forward strand.
AGCCTCTCAAAGTACTTTACGAAATCTGTGTATAAAAGAGAGGGGTTTTTCAATGTTGACGAGATCAAAGTCTCTCCGTATAAATTACCTTATTCCTCTCTTTTGTTCTTTCTTATTTATATGCCTTAATTTAGGGTATTTATTAAAATGCTAACTTAAGTCGTTTATATTCCTGAGAATGCTTACATCAATACAAATAGTATTACATGGGATTATAATAATGCTCAACAAAAATTAATTTTATCGCCCCATAAAACCTATGTACATCCAACCGGCAATAAATTTAAATTAGAAAAGCACAATGCCGTTACTTTATGGCGCATTGTAAATACATCTCCAGAAGGTGTTTTTTTGCCATAAACCTTGTACAGTTTCCGGTGGCGGTAAATCTGAGATTTCTAAATCTATGCAGAATGCCATTACTTATAATGCATTTAATATTTTGGATATTGAAGAAGATTTTAAAAAGGCAGATGAAATAATTGAATTTAATTATTCTAACCGATGGAAAAAATCAGATCCAACATTGCCTCCTTCAAGATCCTTTTTAGATCAACGAAGAACTTTAGGTTCAGCAGTTAAACTATTGACACCATCAGATGAGAATAGTGATGAATTTAATGACTTTATTAAAAATATTCCTGTTCATATTAGGTCTTTAGTATTATTTGTAAAAAGATTGTACAGACAAGATTACAGTGAATTAAACTGGAAAGACTGCATGTCGGTTGAAATTATAAACGGGAAAAACAGTACCGGTTTGCAATACAACAATACCCCAGTTGTGGGTAGTTATGTGCGGATAGGATTCAATCAAAAAGTAGTATGGTTGTTGAATAAATTGAGGCAACATCCCACCCCAGGAAGAGTCTAAAAGGGTTTTAATCAGCAATGGCTTTCATAAGGAAATCACCATCCAGGATTTTCCAATGAGAAGGAACACTGTTTTTCTCCATATTAAAAGGCGAAGGTGGCTGGATAAAAACACGGATGAATTGATCCAAAGAGATTGGAACTTAGTTGCACAGGGAACCCGTATGACCACTGAGTTCGCTGCTTTTTTAAAAGGAATTAGTCGATACTAAAGCTACTGACTGCCATACCATCGGTTCTTTCTTTGGTGTTAACGGTAAAAAACTGCAACGTCAGTACAAGGATTATTTAAGTAATTTTAAAGAATGGGATCAAAAGAAACATGCCAGAGAATGGCTCATCTTCCCTGATAATATAGGGACTCAGCTCTCTATAGACGAAACAGCCCTGTCCCAGGGAGAGTTATATACCATTATTACAAACAAGGCTGCAAAAGGAAAGAAGGGGGCTATTGTAGCTATACTGGCTGGAACCAAAGTAGGCCCCATCATTGAACAGTTAGATAAAATCCCATTATCGCTAAGGAATAAAGTCACTGAAATAACCCTGGATATGGCCCCT
>JBGSWA010000305.1:0-18224 GCA_041752645.1 Gillisia sp.
TTTTTAGGGAGTATTTGTTGTTTTTTTGGTATAACAATTTACGCCTTTTAAAACAGTTTTCCTATTTAAAATACCCCTAAAACCCCAGTAAAATCAGTACTTAACAAGGATCTACCCCTGATTTTCGGGGGATGGCTAATTGAGCATAAAGTGTGAATGTGCCCTTAAGAAACGCAATTCAGCTTGTCTAATAGTTTTATCAGCATATTCAGCATCTGGAATTTCATTAATTACAGATAACGCAAAATTAGCCCTTGAGATAGCTTTATAAAAATCGGTCCAGGTTCTTGGTGCCATCATGTCACCCATATCCGCAACGGTAAGGTTGTATTGCTCATATTTATCTATAACATCTACATCTCCACGACCTCCTCCACCTTTATAGGCATCATCGGAGCGTACACTGCCATAAACCCACTGATGGGTCAATGGTCCAATCATTTCATCATTGCCAATTCCCGCGTAAGCAGCTATCACTAATGCCTCTGCATTCTCGGCAGTTGCAACATTTTCATTGGATAATACCCCTTCTGGTTCGTATTCTAAAAAATCCTTGCTGCAAGAAACCAAAATGAATGTTGCCAAAATACAGCCGATTATATTTATGTTTTTTTTCATGATTTTTTTATTTTAAAAATTAAGATTTAAACCAACAGATAATGTGGTAGGTACTGGAATTCTATTTACGTCTATACGTTCCGGATCTGAACCTATGTAGTCTTTAGGTGTAAACCAGAATAAATTCTCTCCCTGACAGTAAACACGTAAGCCTGTCATTCCTGCCCATTTGCCAATTAAATCTTCGGGAAAAGAATATCCCAATTGCATGGTCCGTAATTTAAAATAGGAATTCTTTCTAAAGACATAGTCGTTATCTCCTCCAATATTATTGACCAATGACAATGAAGGAATATCGGAGTTTGTATTGGTTGGTGTCCAGGCATTTAAAACACCTAGACCAGCATTTTCACGACCTTGTGTGAAATTATTCCAGAAAATATATGGATCCGATCCCTTTCTGCCGGCAACTCCTGACCCAAACAATGAAAAGTCTATATTCTTATAGTTTAAATCTAATCTAATCCCATACTCTAGGTCTGGCAGAGTATTACCAATAAAATCACGATCATCACCATCTATCTTTCCATCATTATTTAAATCGATAAACTTAATGCCTCCTGGCCTGGCATTGCTTGTTTGTACCCCGCCATTTGGATGTGCATCAACCTCTGCTTGATTTTGAAATAATCCATCAGTTTTATAACCAAATATTGAAAATTGTGAATGTCCTAAGATTGAATTATTTGCAGTACCAGGAAATTGTGGAAGAACATTTGCTGGCACATAGGTAACTTCATCTTTAAAAGCTCCAAAATTTGTAGAAACACCAAAACCAAAATCGCTTGATATTGACTTTGAATAAGTTAAAGCTAACTCCCAACCGCTGGTTTTGGTAGTAGCACCATTTAACACACGTTGCTGCCCTTCTCCCAGCACAGATGGAATTGGAGGTGTGGTTAAAATGTCACTGGTTTTTCTGGTAAAATAATCGAACGAACCATCGATGGCATTATTGAATAAACTAAAATCAACACCGTAATTCCATTCTTTAGTTGTTTCCCATTTTAAGTTTGGATTCTCTGCTTGGGTAGAAACAAATCCAGAGGGTAAATTACCGGTGTTATTACCGTTTATGTCATAAGCTGTACCCACATTGTAATAAGTTTCAAAAAAACCACCTGTAAGTTGTGCTTGATTTTGCCCATATCGTGCTTCATATAGTCCAAAACGAGCTACATTTCCAATTTCCTGGTTACCAACTTCCCCATAACCAATGCGAAGTTTTAAATCTGAAACAATTTCTTGTTCCGGAAAAAAGTTTTCGTGACTAATTTTCCATCCCACGGTTGCTGCAGGAAAAATTCCATATCTGTTGTTTTTCCCAAATCGTGAAGAACCGTCCCTACGTAATGTGAGAGTTGCCAGGTATTTATCGGCATAAGAATAATTCAATTTTCCAAACTGGGAAAATAAACTATATTGGGTAGAAATCCCATTATTTGTTCGTGCACCTGTAGCAGCATTCAATACAAAATAAGATTCAGACTCTACCGCAAAATCATCAGCTTGAGCAAAAACTGAATCGAAATCTTCCCTAACCGATTCCAATCCTAAAATGGCTCCAAATTTATGTTCTCCAAACTCCAAATTATAATTTAGAACATTAGAAAAGACAAGCGATGACAATTTATTGGTATCAAAAATAAGTCTGTTATTGCTTCTGGTAATAAATCCATTAGATACTTTTGGCTCAATATTTTTCCTTTTAAAATCGCTAAAATCAATACCTAAGGTAGATCGGAATGTTAAGTTCTCCAAAATTTGTAATTCAGCATAAACACTTCCAAAGAAATTATTTTTTTCTGCATTATCCCATCTATTCAAATATTGCATGAGTACCGGGTTGTTACGATCTGAATATCCAGCTCCTAATGGCCCAGCAAAATCACCATTGGCATCATAAACCGGAATTGTTGGTGCCAAAGTAATGGCTAACCCCGGAGTTGGTGCACTTCCAACGTCCGGAGAAGATAATGTCTCATCAGATGTAGAAAATTGAGTATTTACGCCAAACTTAAGTTTATCATTGAACAACTTGGTTGAACCATTAATTTTTGCAGTATACCTGTCATAATTAGTATATTTAAGCATACCTGTATTTTTTAAGTAGCCTAAATTAATAAGTAAGGAGGATTTTTCACTGCTCGCTGACACCGTTACCTCATTGTTGAATACATAACCTTTTTCATAGGTAGCATCTTGCCAATCTGTATCACCAACTGGGACATTAGGGTCTCCTCCAACAAAAGGTTGTACAGTCACACTATTCAGGACAGGGTTGTTAAAATCGCCGTTCCAATCAAAATTGTAAATTTCGCCATAACCACCGGTTGGGTCTGCTCCATCATTTACGGAAGCGCGCCAAAGGGCCTCTCCCCGTTGCTGGGCATTTAACATATCATAGCGTTGTTTTTTTTCTGATTGAACTGATATATTGGAGTTTATACTTACAGTTAAGCGCTCTCCTTTTGCCCCGGTTTTTGTTGTAACTACTATAACTCCATTTGCTGCTCTTGAACCATACAATGATGAGGCTGAGGCATCTTTAAGTATTTGAATTGATTCAATGACATCAGGGTTTAAGCTTGCAAAAACCTCCTGACGTTTAGTAGGCACACCATCTATAATATACAAAGGGTCATTATTGCCCAATGTAGTAACACCACGAATTAATATTCTGCTATTTAACCCAGTTGGATCACCCGATTTTTCAACAAACAAACCAGGCACTCTCCCTTGAAGCGCCTGCATAGCATTACCTGAGCTTAAACTTTGCCCTTCTACGGGGGCAAGATCAACAACGGTAATGGCGCCGGTAATATCCACTTTACGTTCTTTACCATAACCTGTTACTACAATTTCGTCAAGCGAAGCTGCATCTACGGCCATTACCACGTCTATTACAGAACGTCCATTAATTTGTATTTCTTGAGTTTTGAAGCCTATGAAATTAAAAATTAAAGTCGCATTTTCATCAGCATTTTCCAGGACATAATTTCCGTCGAAATCGGTAATAACCCCAGTGTTTGTATTTTGCACCTAAATGGAAACTCCGGCCAATGGCATATTATCATCGGCTGAGACTACATTACCCGAAACTTCAATTCCCTGTGCCCAAATGCATACGGGCAGAAGCAGGAATAAAATAAATAAAAATTTGGTTGCTTTCATATTAATTGAATTTTAATTGGTTGATCTTTAAATTTTTGATTTCGAATTTCTTATTAGCCTTTGCAGAAAAGCTTTCGAAAGGAGTATTCGGAAAGAAAATCTCCGTCATTACAGTTTCCCCATCATCAAAAAACAGTTCAATGGAAGTTTTGTCCAGAACGATTTGAACTGATATATTATCAGATATTGAAGTTCGGGGAGCGGTAGATACTTTGTTTGCAAAATCATCACTGAAATTGATAATCCCGGATTTTTTACGATCAATATAAAATTGCCTTTCCGAATTGTTATATCCGAATTTTAACTCGTCCCCTTTTTGATTGCTCAGGCTAAACTCATAGTTTTCATTTTGTGATAGCGCGATCTCATATTTAATAGTTGCTTTTGTCAGATCGATTTCTGAGGAAGTGGCAATTGTTACAGTATTTTCAATTTCGATCAAATCTTTATCATATGTTTTAGATATATAATTATTTAATTCCTCCACCGGCAGCGAATAAATTTTATATAAATCCCCAACTTTTTTCAATTTAATTTCCCGGGCCACTGTCATGGCACTTCGCCAGGTTTCTGTGGGAACTTCATTAGCATATTGCCAGTTCGACATCCATCCCATAAAGAGTATTCGCCCATCGGAATCTGGGATATTGGACCAGGTTACCCCTGCATAATTATCTTTTCCATAATCCAACCAATAATTATGGTTTTCGCCCAAATTCTGCATAGATTCATCCAGAATGAAATTCTTGCCGTCAAAATCCCCAACAAAATATTGAGTTCCTGAACCTCCATTATAACCTCCAGGATTTAAGCTTTGAATAAGAACCCATTTCACCTCATCTGAATTTTCTACCTTCATCGGGAAGAAATCAGGACATTCCCAAACTCCGTCATGGGCGCCAATTCCTTTTCCAAATTCAGAAAGCAAATCCCAATCTTTTAAATTCTTAGATCCATAAAACATGGTTAAATCATCAGCGGCGAGTACCATAAGCCATTGCTTATGTTCCATATCCCAGGTGATTTTAGGATCCCTAAAATCTTTTATTCCCGGATTGTCAATAACTGGGTTTCCTTCATATTTTGTCCAGGTTTTTCCTTCATCCAAACTGAAGGCGATTGCCTGGGTTTGATAATCTTCACGACCTTCTTTTTCACCCTTTGGATCGTGATAGGTAAACATAGCAACTATAGGCGGGGTCGATCCATCTCCAAAACCGGAGGTGTTATTTAGATCAACTACCGCACTTCCGGAGAAAATATATCCCTTTTCATCAGGTTCAAGGGCTATGGGCAACTCCTGCCATTGTATCATATCCGTGCTAATCGCATGACCCCAGTGCATGGGGCCCCAAACATTATCATCAGGATAATGCTGAAAAAACAAATGGTAGTAACCATTATAAAAAAACATCCCATTTGGATCGTTCATCCAATTCTTTTTAGGGGTAAAATGAAAATTAGGACGAAAATTTTCATCTGAAGCGGACAGATTTTTTTCAGTTTCCTTTACTTCAGGTTTCTTATCCTGACAAGATGATAAAGTGATGCTACTCAAAAAACAGACAATTGATAAATAAATTAAATTTTTCATAATTATTTGGTTGTTTATTATTTTTTAGTTGATAACTCTATTCCTAATTCCTCCAAAGTTTTTCCTTTTGTTTCCGGCATCATAAAAATTACGAAAAGCAGTTGCAAAAACATCATAAATGCGAAAAACGCAAAAACATATCCAGGGCCAATAGTGGAAAATAAATAAGGTATAAATGAAGGGATCAATGCGGCAAGAATCCAATGGGTGGATGATCCGAAGGATTGACCGGAAGCCCTTAAATGATTCGGAAAAACCTCAGAAATAAATACCCAAATTACGGCTCCCTGCCCAATTGCATGGGCGGCTATAAACAGGAACAGGAAAATTGGAACTGTCAGTCCGCCCCAGTTTAGGAAAAACGATGCCGCGACCAGTGACAGGGAAATTATATAGCCAATGGATCCTATGAACAAGAGTTTTCTGCGCCCTATTCTGTCGATAAGAAAAACACCTAGAAGGGTGAAAATAAGGTTGACTATTCCAATTCCGATACTGCTAAATAAAGCGGTACTTGCTTCCAATCCCGCGGCCTCAAAAATCCGTGGCGCATAATACAGGAAAGCATTGATTCCCGAGAGTTGATTAAAAAAGGCTACCAGGAAAACCAGGATTAATGGGAATCGGAATTTTTTTAAGAATATGTGTTCTCCCGATATTTTTACTTCTGATTGTTTACGGATCTCCTGCATTTTCTGTTCAATGTCCTCCTCGGGGTTCATGAATTGCAAAACTTTTCTGGCTTCCTCATCTTTTGATCTTGAGATGAGCCACCTTGGGCTTCGGGGAATAAAAAACACGAACATGGTGTACAAAATTGCGGGAATTGCTTCTACACCCAGCATCCATCGCCAGGGTTCCGATCCTGTATTTCTCAATAAATAATTGGACAGAAAGGCGATCAGGATTCCCAGGACTATATTGAACTGGTAAAGTGAGACCAGACGGCCCCGGTCTTTAGCAGGTGCGATCTCAGAGATATACGCAGGGGCGGCAATGGTAGATGCGCCCACGCCAAGACCTCCTAAAAACCTGAAAAAAGCGAAGGAAAAAGGATCATTTGCCATTGCCGATCCCAGGGCTGATACTACGTATAAGATCCCTATCCATAGTAAGGTGTTTTTTCTTCCCAACCGGTTCGTTGGAATTCCTCCAAAAATGGCACCTATTACGGTACCCCACAGTGCCATGGCCATTACTACCGATCCATGAAAGCCATCAGAGGTGTTCCATATTAACTGAAGCTGTTTGTCGGCTCCCGAAATCACCACGGTGTCAAATCCGAATAAAAAACCGGCCATTGCAGCGGTAATTGACCAAGCTAAAATTTTATTCATAACATAGTTTATTTGTTTGAATGCTAAACTATGCTTAAAATTAGTTTTCGGGTTTTAGGAATTCATTAAATAATTACAAAATTGTTAAATTCTATTAAAATAAGTTGGGAAGGCTGATTAAGTATGGTTTCAGTAGGGAAATGTTTATTTTACTAAAACGTTATAGTTTTAAAATTGATACTATTTCTTAAGGGATGTTACATAGTTTTCTCAGTTACGAAAACGATTGAATCTTAGATTTATTAAATTTTGAAACTTTTAGGGGAGATCCCATATTTATTTTTAAAAGAAGTCGAAAAATATCCCGGAGAGGAGTATCCTACACTGTACGCAATTTCAGAAATATTTAAAGTTGTGTCCTGTAGCAGGGATTTTGCTTTACTCAATCTTTGCGAATTAATATACTCACTAATACTTAATCCAATCAGTGCTTTTACTTTTCTGTACAACTGGACTCTGGAAATATCAAGTTGGTTGGCTAATTCTTCCACGGAAAAATCAGGGTTTTTTAAATTATCAGCGATAATTGCGTTTAATTTTTTCAGGAATACCTGTTCCGAATTATTGAATTTTTCATCTTTTACCTGGTCGATCTTATTGGTATAATAATAGCGCAATTTCTCACGGTTATATAATAAAGATATAAGTGACTGCCTGAGCACCTTAAAGTTGAATGGTTTTGTCATATAAGAGTCCGCTCCTGCTTTAAGGGCCATAACACGGCTTTCCTCATCACTCAGAGCCGTTAAGATAAGCGTTGGAATATGGGAAGATCGAAGATCTGCCTTTAATTCTGAGCATATTTCGAATCCGCTTTTTTCAGGTAAATTGATATCACAGATTATTATATCGGGGATTATTTCAAGTGCCTTTTCTATTCCATCTGTGCCATCAGATATACAAACATTAAATTCATCATTTAATTTCCTTTGAAGCAGATAAGCCAGATCCGTGTTGTCTTCTATTATCAGAATTGTTTCTGCATCCTCCCTTTCAATAAACACAAGGTCCTCTTTTTCAGCTTCTGAATCTAAAATGTTATATTCCGAACTCTGTAAATTATAATCCTCCATTCCTTCAGAAATACTTAAATCTTTAAAATGGCTTTTCCCTTTTAAAAGATTTATCCCGAATTCGGCTCCCTGTTTTGATTTTACTGAAATTTCTCCCTTGTGCAGTTCAACAAACTGTTTTGTAATATAAAGTCCCAGCCCGGAGCTTGCTTTGGAATTATTAGTGGCTTGTATAAATGGATCAAAGATTTTTTTAAATTCATCCTTTGGAATTCCAATTCCTGAATCCTTTATAATCACTTCTACTTTTTCATCTGATGAGTCCTCAATTGAAATACTTATTTTTCCATTTTTTGGAGTAAACTTAAAAGCGTTGGAAATCAGGTTGAAAAGGACCTTGTCCATCATATCCCTGTCTATATAAATTTCCAGATCAGGATTATCTGTGCTCAACTCAAATTCAATGGATTTCTTAAGGGCTTCTGTTTTAAAATCCTTGTAAATATTTTCAATAAAATGGTGAATATTTGTTCTGGCAGGTTTAATTTGAAAAGAGCCACTCTCCAGTTTTCTGAAATCCAACAATTCATTTATAAGTCGTAATAATCTTTTGGAATTGTTGCTTATTAATTTAGTCTCGTACGAAAGATCCTTTAAATTTCTGCTGTTTGCAATAGATTCTATGGAACTCATTATAAGAGTAAGAGGGGTTTTAAACTCATGGGAAAGTGCGGTAAAAAAATTGATCTTGGTCTCGTTGGAAAGCTTTAGTTTCCCCGCAAAATCTTCAATTTGATTTCTTTGAATTGTAATTTTTTGGTTATTAAGTTCAAGTCTTCTCTTGCTTTTTTTAATGGTGATAACCGAATAGATGCTATAAATAGCCAGAGCCAATAAAAGTGTCAAAAGAAAAGTCATCAACTTAATAAGATTGTTCTGATTATTAAAGGTTTTTAATTGATTACCAATGACAGCTTGTTGTTGTTCTATATCATTTTGCTGCTGATGCATTTTGTCAAATTGATTCTGCATAATATCTACATTAACCGAATCAATTACCACCGTGCGTAAAATATTGGTTTTATTCACAGATTCTCCATTGAGAATTTTCCTTGCAAGCTTAATGGCTTCAGTGCCGCCTGTTGGATAAAGAATAGATGCCTCAAGTAGATTGTCTTTTACAAATTGAATACCTTCATTGGGCCCAAAAAGACCATCTACCCCAATAATCTTAATTTGATCCGCAAGGGACCTTGACTTTAAAACCTCCCATGCTCCCAAAGCCATTCTGTCATTATGGGCAAAAATGTAATTTGGCGGATCAATAGAGTCCAGCAAAATATTTAGTTGAGTTTTGACTGAAGCCTTCTCCCAATCCCCATTTACAGTGCCTGTAATCCTTATGTTGTCTACAGGCCTCAGCACTTCACTAAAGCCCTGGCTTCTCTCATAAGCTGGGGAAGATCCTTCAAGACCTTTAATTTCTAAAATAGTTGTAGAATCTTGTACTTGTGAAATTATATATCGACCGGCGTTTTTACCTATTTCAATATTATTTGCTCCTAAATAAGCTGTAAAATTACTTCCGGAAATCTTTCTGTCAATTATTATCGTTGGGATACCCGCATTCATAGCTTTTTCTATAACTGGGGTTAAGGGAATTGATTGAATTGGGGAAACTATAAGTATATTTACCCCTTCTTCAATGAATTTTTCAATTTGTGAAATTTGCCGTTGAATGTCATTTTCTGCATCTTTAATTTCTAAATTAATATCGGGATACATAGACACTTCGATTTCCATGGCTCTATTCATTTCTCTTCTCCAGTTATCTGTAGTCATTGCCTGAGAAAATCCGATTTTATAATTTTGTTGAAATTCTTCAGAAGTACAGGAAGTCAAAAAAATCAAAGTCATTAGGATCAAAAATGGAGTCTTTCTAAAAAATTTCATTGGTTAGAGTTTAATATTTAGGAAGTTAATTAATTAAGTGCTAAAGAATATAACAATTGGAAAAACCCCAACCAATTCAGCTTTCAAAATTAAATTCCTCTTATATGAAATAATATAAAATTATCACCTTGGAAAAGGTAACCTACTGCTTTTTGAGTGCACCTAAATTAAAAGGTGTATAGTATAGCTAACTGAGTTTAGCATCTGTTAATGTTGCCAATTTATTTTGCTTGACAAAGGTACATTTATTGTTTATAAATGAATAATAGTAAGAACAATCATAGTTTATTAATGAGCAGATGATTTTTTTAAGTTTCCATATGAATTTTGATTATTTTATTTGGTCGTCTTGGAAGAGGGTAGGTTATTAAATTTTGATAAAAATTATTTCCTTAATATCAAATTCATGGAATTGAAAGAAAATACAAAAATTTAATGTCTAATATTTTTTTTTATGTAAACGAAGAATAAAAATTTAAACAACTATTCTGAACCTGAAAACAAAATTCACTTTGATCCAAAGACCATACCAGTCGTCAGAACTACACCACCCCCAGCCCGGTGCCTGATGAAAGGGGTTGTGGAAAGTTTGGAACCTGAAACGGATAATGCAATTTCATGACTTCATTGCACATAAAGAATTTGGCTGGCTGCCACCTTGAAAACGGATTTCAAATAAATGATTTTAAAAAAGTTAATTTCATTTATAGTGCTAATAGAGGTGGTAAAACAAGCATATCATTTTTTTTAGCTTGGACATTACAACTAAATGAAGGAAATAGAAATATATACCAATAAAACAGCATAGCTGGCAACAAACCGCAGCTGAATTGGTGTTCAGGCGAGTAGATGCCCGTTTACCCCTGATGGGAATGTTGTCGTATTATAAAAAACAGGATGTATCGGTAAAAAAAGCCGAAGTAAGCATTGCCAAAAATTATCTGGACGAAGTTGAAATAAAACTTTTAGGTTTATTGGTGGAGCAATACTTGGCATTTGCAGAAACAATGGCACAACAACAAATGCCTATGTATATGAAGGATTGGACAGAACGACTTGATACGATTCTTCAATTAAACGGAAGAGAGTTGGATCAAGAACAATTTTTGTGGACTAAGCAAATATACTTGTCAATCTGAACAGAAAAAATTCTATATTTTTCACCTCTGAACTGTGTTCTAAAGGCTTTAATTTTGGCATTAAATGATTCTGCAGATGCATTTGTACTTCTGTTTATAAAGTAATTTAAAATTGATTCGTAGTTTAATGCGATAGATTTTGCTACTATATTGAATGCCTTAAACCCTGATTCCTCTACCAATTTATACCAATGTGCCAGTTTAGTGTATGCCACCCTTACATCGGCAGTTTGATTATAGATATTCCTGAGTTGTTGTATGATCTTAGATGCTTTCCTGATCTCTGGGTATAGTTGGGAATAGGATGGTGGCTCTTTTCTGTTTGTTTCCGAGCTGCAGTCTCCCGGGGATTTAAATAACAAAAACCTGCTTCTGGGCCACTAGTTGTTTTCTACTCGTTACTCCCTCAACAAAACCTTCCTTGCTGCGGGGAAAGCGCTTCGTGGAAAGATCTTGGACACAGGCAAAAAAGTTGATCCCCTTCGTTGCGCTAATCCGTGAATCCCGAAACTCGGGACCGGAACCGCTCCACTCGAGGGCTTTTTATGTTAAATAAATGTTCGATTAAATTCGAATCCGTTTAAACTTGCCGATTGGATATAAATGTTTTTAATGGAAACGTTTTCAGCTTCAATTATGAATGTCTTGTTATTCGGCTAATTAAGTAATGAATCTTTGAATAACAGAATGATTATTTCATTTTCCCGATATCGGGTTCTCCAAGGTTGCCTACATAAAATTGAGGAGTTTTAAAATTTTTACATTATTAATTCTGTTTTTTTATATAGGTAACCATATAAAAAAATGTATGTATAACATACTATTACCAAAATCAAGGCAATATTAAAATTGAAGGTATCTGTTAAAAATCCATAAGCAGGGGGAATAATTGCTCCACCCACAATCATGGTACATAATACACCCGACCCTTGTGGTTTATCATCGCCTAAACCATCTAAACCTAAACTGAAAATAGTAGGAAACATAATGGAATTAAATAATCCTACAGCAATAATAGACCACATAGCCATTAAACCGGTCGAGATAGTTGAAATGATGATCAAACTAATGGCACAGGTGGCAAAAAAGCTCAATACTTTAGCTGGTTTTACGATTTTGGTGAGATAGGAACCAATGAACCTTCCTATCATAGCGCCACTCCAATAGAAGGTTACAAAAACCCCCACTACTGCCATGTCACTTGAGTTTGAAACCCCAGAAGTCAATATCCATTCGGCTATGGTTTTCATGAAGGAGGTTTCCCTTATGGTGTTGGCGAGATCCAAATGGAGAAAATAATTGACCAAATAACTTCCCAAAGCTACTTCTGCTCCAACATAAAAAAATATTCCTATAGCCCCAAGGATTAGGTTTTTATTTTTCAGGACTTTATAGTAGTTATTTGATGTATTCGTATTTCCCACTTTCGGGAGTTTTACAAATAGAAAACCCAAAGCAATTAAAATAATAAATAGGGCAATGCCCAAAAATGGTTCCTGAACTGCCGATGCTTCCTCAATATAGTAATTTTTTTGCTTTGCTTCACTCAAGAAACTTATCTCACCGGAGGTTTTAACCTTGTCGCTTAAAATAAATAAAGCCCCAATCGCTGGGGCTATGGCTGTACCCAAAGAGTTAAAAGCTTGGGAAAGGTTAAGCCTGCTTGATGCAGTTTTCTCCGGCCCAAGAATAGTAACATATGGATTGGCCGCAACCTGCAAAATGGTAATTCCACCGGCAAGGATAAAGTATCCCAACATAAAAACCCCGAAAATTCTATAGGATGCGGCAGGATAAAATAACAGACAACCCAAAGCCATTGTGAAAAGCCCAAGAATTATCCCCTTTTTATATCCTATTTTTGAAAGTAAATACCCTGCTGGAATTGACAACAAAAAATAAGCTCCGAAAAAGGCGAATTGAACCATTCCGGCCTGGAAATAGGTTAGGGTAAAAACCTCACGTAACCTTGGAATTAGGGAATCTACCAAAACAGTAATAAAACCCCATAAAAAGAAAAGGACGGTTAAAAATATAAAAGCAGTACGAAAGGATTTTTTTTGATTCATAATTTACTATTGCCGAATTAAATGTAAAATTTACTTTGAGTATTTATATTATTGCCTTTATTGATGCTTTATAAAGAAAAATTTTGTTTTTAAACATTCTTAATTTTTGCAAAAATATATTTTTTAGTTTCAATTTTTAACGTTCAGGGAGCTCCTTCTTAACCTTGTTCCAAAAATCGGGTTCAAAAAGATAAGAAGAACCTATTATGCATGCCTTATCTGTATTGTCAATAATTTCAATTGAAATATCACAGCCTTTTTCCTTCAATTTTTGATTTACGGTAGGAAAGAACAAGTGATGAGATTTTGATATATTCCCACCTATTACCAACAAATTCGCATCAAATTTTGTTAGATGTGGGAGCATGAATTCACTAAAATTAAGAGCGAATTCTTCGAATATCTTTAGGGATATTGGCCTATTTGTGTCAACTATTTCCTTGACTCCCCCTATACTGTTATCACCGGTAAATTCTTCATATTTTGAAAGAAACCAGCGTGTGGAGAAATAATCATCTGCTATGCCATCATGAAATACTTTATCCCAGAGACATCCTCCCTCTGGAACACGTTCATCCTTCACAACAGGAACTTGATTTTTTAAAAAAGCCGCTCCAAATCCTGTTCCTAATGTTAAGGCTACAATTTTTTGGTTTTTCCCTATTTTATTTATTAAGGCACCTCCAATTCCAAAAGAGGAAGCATCGTTTAAAAACCTAATAGGCACATTTGCTCTAGTTAAATGTTTTGGCAATTCTGACGCAATAGATATTTTATGTAAAGATTCATATTTATCGTTCCCCTCAAACATTGCTATTCCAGTCTTATATTGAAACGGTCCAGGCATCGCGATACCAATTCCCATAACATTTTCATCCTTTACTTTTTCAAGTGTTTGATTTATCACATCCCCCCACTTTCGCAAGATTTCTTCTTTTGAGGCTTTACTATCCACCGGATTTTTAAAATAAGTTCCAGATATTATTTCGTAAGTATTCATATTTACTGCCGCACTGCTAATATGGCTTCCTCCTACGTCTACTCCAATCGTTATTGGCATGGTTTATTTTTTTACAACATTATTAAATCAGAATCTATTTATTTCTTCAATTTTAGTTTTTGTATTTAATCATTTAAGTAAATGAGGTTTCTCTTTGTATGTTTTCCATAGAAATTCCCCAAAAATGGTATTAGACCAGGCAAACCGAGACCTCGAAAAATCCTTCAGATTGTCTTTATATTATGTTTCGGCCATCTTCTTCATACCTTTTTTGAGTGATTGATTACCTCTTCAAAATTTAAGGTCTTTTTGTAAAATTCAGCGGAACGATTGACGTCTTTTACGGAGAGAGCTACTTGATTGAACGTAACCGAAAATAAAACGTTTTCCTGAGCAATTACAAATTCTGAAAATCCTAGAAGGGGAAATAGGAGTGTTATTTTTTTCATTGTATATTTTTATAATTGGTTCAATTTAAAATTTGGTAACTAATACAAAAGGCACATCATTAATCGTTGTTTGGGCTTTAACATTAACTACTAAAAACAGCAATAAAATTAATTTAACGCTTTTGTTGTCTTTATCATTTTATTATTTTTGGGTTATTTTATATAAAAGCATAGTTTAAGGGAATCTCTAAAAACTGTAAATTCTAGTTCAAGTAGTATTATGAAATTTTTCTAATTTTAACTTTATTTCCTCATTAATTCCTTTCGTGCTTTTATCCTTTTTTTGTAAATCGCTTAATGTCCACTATATACAGTTTTCCAATTCTATATTAATCATGGGACATTCCCTCTATTGAAATTGTATTGCGCAAGGTCTTTCCTTCAACTACCGAAGAGGCAGACGGCTGGCAACCGCCTACAAAAATCTCAAAATCTCCATCAATTAGATGTCGTTCTCCAGTACTGTCAAATTCGAATAAATCAGTGGGGGGCAAACTAAATACAAACTGTTTGGTTTCTCCGGCCTTCAGATTTATTCGCTGAAATCCCTTCAACGAATGAATTGGGGTGTGCATTCCGCCGTTTTTTTGCGATACGTATAGTTGAATAACTTCATCACCATCCATCTTTCCAGTGTTGGTCACATTCCCCTTTATTTGAAGATTAGTATTTGAAATATCAATCTCAGATACCTCAAGACTATCATACTTGAAAGTGGTATAGCTCAAACCAAAACCAAAAGAATAGAGAGTTACACCCTTAAAATATCGGTAAGTGCGGTTCTCCATACTGTAATCTTCAAAATCAGGAAGATCCTCAACACTTTTATAGAAAGTAACTGGTAACCGACCAGCTGGATTATAATCGCCAAACAATACATCAGCTATGGCTTCTCCTCCGGCCTGACCACCATACCATGCCTGTAAAATGGAAGGAATATTTTGGGCTTCCCATTCGAAACCAATTGCGCTACCTGACATATTTACGAAAACAACTGGTTTTCCAGTAGCTTTCAGTGCTTTCATCAGTTGGTTCTGAACTTTTGGCAATTCAATATTTGTTCGGTCACCACCTTTAAAGCCATCAATATCCACAGGCATATCTTCACCTTCCAGCTTTGCCGAAATACCTCCTACAAAAACAATTACATCTGCTTCTTTCACACGAGAAGCAATAGTTTCGGCACTTGCATTTTCAAATGTTCCCATATCCAAACTCACTTCGGCGTTATCAGCATGTTGCCAATATTCCAGAATTATTTTATAAGCTTTGCCTTTTTCTGCATTGAAAGTGTAGTAACTGTTTTTTATATCAGTCTCCACCTTTTTCTCACCGTCAACAAATAAGCGACACCTATCATCACCTTTAACTTCAAAGCTAATCTCTCCTGAAGTATCTGGTGTATATATACTGGTCCAACGAACAGACATTTCCCGGGCTATTAAAGAATTGGCAACCATTTCTCCATCACCCCACCGATGATCCACTTTTTTCTCAGTACGAACTAAAACTGGATTGCCTTCAAAATTTGTATTCTGAAAATACTCAGCCTGAAAACCTTCCTTCTCGTTGAATTGAAATAAGTTACTTTGGTAATCTGGCTTGAATACATTGTTATCGATTAGGTTGCATCCTTTTACATAAATAACCTCCCCTTTAACTTTAGCACGAATTCCTTCCAAAACGGTTGTTACTTTTGATGGATAACCGTAGTAATTTGAAAGCAAAACTGATTTATCATCCGCATTTGGTCCAACAACTGCAATCTTTTTTAATGATTTACTTAATGGCAAAAGGTTATTTTGATTCTTGAGCAAAACCATTGATTGCTGAGCCATTTTCAAAGCCAAAGCTTTATGCTCCTTACTTTCTAAAGCTGAAAGATCAGTTTTTGCATAGGGAAATCTTTCGTCAGGATCGAACATTCCCAACCGCATCCGAATTGTAAACAAACGCCTCAATGAAATATCAATCTGTTGTTCACTAATCAATCCGTTCTCCAGAGCCTCTTTTAGCGCGAAGTAGGCAGGTTTTCCGGAACATTCTAAATCTGTACCATGTAATACAGCATCAGCTGCGGCATTTTCGGCATCTGGATGGGTTTTGTGTGTTTGCCAAAAATGATTAATTCCACCACAATCCGAAGTAACATAACCGGTAAATTCCCACTGCTTTCGTAAGATGTCCATCATCAACTTATCGCTGCCGCAACAAGGCTTTCCATCAAAACGGTTGTATGCACACATAACTCCACTTACTTTTGCATCCACGATTAAATCGCGAAAAGCCGGCAGATAGGTATTCCACAAATCATAATCAGAAACCTTTACATCGAATGTACTACGATTCCATTCAGGACCACTGTGAACCGCGAAATGTTTAGCACAGGCAGATGCTTTGATGTACTTGGAGTCATCCCCCTGCAATCCAGTTACAAAAGATTTTCCGAGTTCTCCAGTTAAGAACGGATCTTCCCCATAAGTCTCCTGTCCTCGTCCCCAACGTGGGTCACGAAAGATGTTGATGTTTGGTGTCCAGTATGTAAGTCCAAGGTAGATACCTGTTTTCCCTTTCTTGCGTGAATCGTTATAAATAGCCCTACCTTCTTCAGCACAATAATCAGCCATTTGATGCAAAGAGTTAATGTCCCAAGTTGCAGCCATACCAATAGCCTGTGGATATGATGTCACATGATAGGGACTCCTTGCTACTCCATGCAAACTTTCATTCCACCAGTTATATGCCGGAATTCCAAGACGATCGATTGACGGTGCATTATTTACCATTTGAGAAATTTTTTCTTCCACAGTTAGAAGTGAAACGATATTGGCAACCCGCTCTTCGAATGATAAATCAGGATTTTGAAAAGGATACTGATAAGACGGTTTGTTAATGCAGGAATTCATTAATACAAAACATGGGATGAAAATGAGTGTTTTGATTTTAATGTTTAGAATCTTATTCATTTTTCTTTTATTTATTATTATTTAAAATAACAGGGTGTATTATTTAATAAAGTCACATCATTCTAATAGGTTAAAAACCCTTTTGCAACGATTGATTTACCTTCATACAAAAAATCAGAATTACCAAAATTCACAATGATTTTTTACCTGAAGAAAAAACCGATTCATGTACTTTATGATTAGCGATCACAAACCGATGCGAAATCAATTCGTCGGTTTCTATGCTTTAACCACGGACAAACATTTTTATAACTTTCACTGAAAGTGTATTTGTATTCGTTACAACATTCGCGGTCTAAATTCCAAAGAGGTGCCTAACCGTATAGCATATTGAACAAATCTTTTTCCCAGCATATTTCGGTTGTATGGTGATTGCCGTCTTCCCAGCGCCACGAAGTTATCACCAAAACACAATGAAATCAAAACTCCTAAATGCTGTCTCTTCATTATTTTATTTATGTTTAATAGAGATATTTTCATTTCAATTTGTCGTTTTTAGCCAAGTCGTAATTTCCCCACCTGTTTGTCCTGCATCAGCAAATGGTACCAAAATAATTTTCTCCGGATTTCCATTTACAATTGAATTGAGCTCATAGGCTTGTGAGCCCACCCAGTTTTTTGGTAATACGGGACTAACTTCTACCAATTCAATTGATTCGGGGGAAATGGAAATGTCCTCTGGACGCAATGAATTTAACATTTTGTCGAAGACTAAAACCTGTGGCCCCTTTTGCAGCGCTATTTGGGTTGGATAATTAATTCCTCCATCCAAAACCTTAACAGGTATATCAAAACTGATTTCTACCCGGTCGCCTTTTTTCCATAACCTTTCCACAGTTACCAAATCTTTTGCCGAAGTATCCTGTTTCTTGTCATTCACCTTTAAAACAATGTTTTCAGCCCAATAAGGCC
>JBGSWA010000306.1:0-16190 GCA_041752645.1 Gillisia sp.
GTATATTTATATCATTATAATCTAAACTTCAATATTATGACTCTTCTAAAAAAAATGAATTAGGGAAAGTACCTTTAAATCCAATTTCAGCCGGGTTGGTGTTAGAACTTTCCAATGTTTTAAATGCCAAGGGGTATTCCCCGCGTACCATCCGGAGTTACGTTCAGGAAATGCGCCTTGTGTTTGCCTATTACAATGATTTTGACCCCAGAGATCTGGTCCATAAAGACCTGATCAACTACCTTAATTTTATCAAGAGGGAATACGGGGTTGGCAGGGATAAATGTAGGTTGTTTGCTTCCTCCTGCAGTTTTTTCTACAAAAATATACTTCGGTCGGAAGTGATATTCGCCAGGGAATTGTATCCCCGTAAAGAGTTTAAACTTCCCGCGATCCTCTCGGAAGAACAAATAATACATTTGTTGCGATTTATTGAAAATCCCAAACATAAATTGATCATTGGCCTTTTTTATGGAACCGGCATGCGTCTTAATGAACTTTGCCATCTGAAAATGGAGCACATTGACCACAAGAATTTCCAAATAAAAATCATTGCTGGCAAAGGCAATAAGGACCGATTCACACTCTTGCCCAAAAACCTCTTGCCGGAGATGGAAACTTATTACCGAAAATACCGACCTAAAACCTATCTTTTTGAAGGCCAGAAATTGGGATTCCCGCTCCACTGCGGCTCGATTCAGCACGCTGTCCGCCATGCCATGAAAATTGGTGGCCTCGAGAAATATGGGTTCTCAGCACATTCCCTGCGCCACAGTTTCGCTACTCATCTACTGGACCAGGGCAATGATATTCACACGATAAAAATATTATTAGGACATTCAAGCATTCAAACCACAATGATTTATCTGCACTTGCAGAAAAAGAAACGTGCTGCGCTTTGTTCTCCCTTGGATTTTTTAATGGCCGGAGATGAATGAGCTGCAAACCCTCTTTTTAGATCCTTCCATCAAAGGATTTAATGCGTATTCGCAACGTGTTTTTGACCAGTTGGCGCGTTGTCATACAGCGAAAATGGGCGTTCATCGCTTGCAATGCGATGACCAAAGTTGCCGAGAACAGCAATACCAATTCCATAGTTGCGGCAACCGGCATTGTCCAAATTGCGGGGGGCTCAAACGGGAAGAATGGATCGAAAACCGAACCCAGGAATTGTTGCCAACCCCTTATTACCATTTGGTTTTTACGCTGCCACACGAACTCAACCCGCTCATCATCAGGAACCGGAAACTGCTTTTTAAACTGCTTTTTGATGCTGCTTCACAAACTATTTTAAACCACGCCAGGATGAAAAATTATTTGGGTGGCAATTGTGGGATCGCGATGGTATTACATACCTGGGGACAGGATTTGTGTTTTCATCCCCACGTGCATTGCATTGTAACCGGCGGGGGATTTGATGGGAATCATTGGATTGAAGCTAAAAGGAATAAAAATAATTTTCTGTTCCCCGAGGCGAATTTAAGCAAAATGTACCATGCCATTTTCCTGGCTAAAATCCAGGAAATGACTTTAGAAACCCAAGGTTTGGATTTTGGAAGTATCGTAAATAAGGTAGATAAAAAACGTTGGAACGTGTATGCTAAAGTACCTTTTGGTGGCCCAGCTCAGGTGGTGGAATATTTAGGCCGCTATACCCACAAAATAGCCATAACAAAACATCGGATCGTACAGGTAACCGATTCGCACATTGTTTTTAGGTATAAGGATTATGCCGATGGAAATACAATCAAGACGATGCGGCTCACACGAATTGAATTTTTGCGGCGTTTTGAAATGCATATTTTACCCAAAGGCTTTACAAAAATCCGCCATTATGGTTTTTTGCAAAATCACGGCAAACGGGAGAGGTTAAAGAAAATAAGGGAAACTATGAAGCTTTCCCCATTGCCTGATCCTGTCAAAATTCCTGTTGCCATCAGAATGCTTGAAGAATATGGAAAGGACATTTTTAAATGTCCGTGTTGCCCCAATGGAAGAATGCAACTAATGGGAACATACCGATATTATCAATCCCAAACCAAAGAGTATCAAGAGATGCAAAAAATTAACGTCCAAAAAAATAAGGCCTCTCCCTTTTGAAATGGAATAAAAAACACAGCGATTTATTCCAGGACATTCTAACTGAATTAAAGAGCCCCTATTTTATGGGTAAGGGAAGTTGTACTCAAAACTTAGAAAAAACAAAAATACACCAGGATTATGAATTACTAAAAATCTCTAAAATCAAATCCAGAAGCTACTAAACCACCTATAGACATACAGGCTAATTGCCTGGCGTCAGTCAACACAAACTAACAAAAAAAAGCCCCTCTACTTGAGGGGTAAAAAAGGGCTTTTTTCTGCTAGTTTGCTAAATGTTTTGGCAACTGGCTCTTATCAGCTAATTTGATAATTCTTGGATTTCTTTTTTTAATCCTGATAAATGTCTTTTTACAATTGCCCAAACAATTGCATTATCAATACTATCGTATGAGTGAACCAATCGATTTCTAAATCCAATAATCTGTTTATCATTTTGAATTGATAAATCTGATTCTGATTGGTTTAATTTATTCAAAGCTTCTCCAATTATTGCTAATTGTCTTTCAACGGCACTTTGCGTTTTTAAGTCGCTTTGATATAAGTTAAAGTCAGGAGTGTCAGCAATAAAATTTTCAATCAAGTCGATAGCCATTAGTATATCAGAGAGATACTTTTTGCCTTTTTCCGTCATAAATTAAAATTTTTGTAGCATCAATATTTTTTCTTAAAATTGGATTTTTTAACGAAGACTGTGTCAATAAATCAACTTTTCGTTGAAAGAATTCTTCTAATTTGTCCCAGATAGCTAAAAGTTTTTCTCCCCTTTCCAAAGGGTCATTTTCATCAATTTCGATCAATAAATCAATATCGCTTAAATCTTCATCAAATTGATCTGTGGTAGAAGAACCAAACGCATATAGATTTTTCACATTATATAATTTACATAATGTGGTGAAGTCAATCAATTTAGCATGTATGCTATCTTTAATTTTCATAAAGCTAATATAATCATTTTCTTTTTGAAACTAAATGGTTCTTTTCAGAGTTGAAATCGGCTTGTTGCCAACGTCAAGTATAAGCGTAGTGCGGGATTAGAAGCACTTCACTTTCAGTTTGCCGATATGTGTGTGCCCAGCATGGGCATCTTTATCATATCGAAGATATGGTATTAATCTAGAGGGTGCAAGTCCCTTGTGGGCAGGGGTGACTCCTTGAACCACTAGTAAGCCGCAAGGTTGCCAATCGTGAGGTTGGGACTGAAGGAAGCGGGACTACAAATTTCGGTACTGAGGAACACGAACCGGATAAGAGGCTATTAGGTTCGATAAGCAAGCACATCGTTGTGACGTCCCAAACACTTTTAAAGTGAAACCAAAGTAGTAGATCCGGCAGGCATTGGAAGAAAGAAGATGTCATTACCTGGGGAGGTCTCCAGAGCCACGGGTTGGTGTGTTGGTTTTGTATCAAGAACTCTTTTATATAAAGGTTCAGTTAGTACATTTTCTGCAATTGTACTATTGATGGCATAGTAGGAAAAATTTATATATGTGTGACGAATTAATGTCTCGTTATTCATTTTTCCGTAAGTCTGTACGGTATTTATTAATATTTTTTTATCAAGAGGTTTTATTTCTTTTAGATAATCAGTTTTATCTTGCTTTTGGTACCCATGCTCATTCTCGAGCAAATATTCTTTTTTTACCATAGTAACCAAGTCCGCTTTTGCAGAATAAGAATAACAACCAAATTTATAAGGAACAAATTCGTATTCTGGTTTATCCTTTTTTGTTGTAAATAAAAATAATAGTTTTTGGAGTTTCGTTTTTTCAAATTTCTCCACCCAAAAGCTGTATCAACGAAAATATAATTTTTCTTCTATAATACATATGACAGATGTATTATTTAAAAAATCCACTATAAAATTATTTTGATTGTTTAAACAATAATGCCAACGGTCTCGGATAACCTAAAGTTACCGAATTTTGCCTGTGCTGCGATACAAAATTTAATAATTTAATCAGGAAACTTTTAAAGCCGAAAGCCTTACTTTTGTGTCTAAGAACAAATGATATGGGATTTTTTGACAAAATATTTAACAGTGAAAAAGACGCGGGTAAAGCTGAAATAAAAACCCTGCCATGGATTCACCTCACAGAGTTGGAAACTCTCGAGGAAATCTCCGAAATTTCCAAGACACAAACGGTAGCCATTTTGAAACACTCTACCAGCTGCGGAATAAGCCGTATGGTTTTAAGGCAATTTGAACAATCCTATGACCTGAAGGAGGGGCAGATAAAATTGTATTTTCTGGATTTGTTGGCCTACAGGGATATTTCAAATAAAATCGCCACAAGGTTTCATGTGCCTCACCAGAGTCCCCAACTCCTTGTCATAAGGGACGGAAAAGTTATTTTTGATGCTTCCCACGGCAGTATTCAGGCTGAAAAGCTCAAGGAATTTATAGGATAAAAAAATGCCGTCAATTCAAGATTATTCTTAAAATGACGGCATTCCTGTTTTTAAATAAAAACCTTTGCTTGTTATTTTTTCTTGGGTTCAAAGACCGGAAGCAGTTTGGTTCTCACCTCTCCAAAGCCAATCCTGCGACCTTTGGCCTCACAATATCCCCGCATAATTACCGTATCGTTATCTTCAATGAATTTGCGCTGGGTTCCATCCTTTAATTCTATTGGTTTTTCACCCCTCCAGGAAAGCTCCAGCATAGAACCGTAGGAATCGGGGGTAGGGCCGGAGATTGTTCCGGAACCCATCATATCTCCTGAGTTTATCGGGCATCCGTTCACCGTATGATGCGCCAGTTGCTGGCTCATATTCCAGTACATATATTTAAAGTTGGATTTGCAAACCGTAGTTTCCTCACTGTTCTCCGGTTGTATCGCAACTTCCAGTTTTATATCAAAACCTTTATTTCCTTTAGATTGGAGATAGGGGAGCAGTTCTTTTTCAGGTTTTGGCCCTGCGGTCCTGAAAGGCTCCAAGGCATCCAGGGTGACGATCCAGGGGGATACAGAGGAGGCAAAGTTTTTTGCCAAAAACGGGCCGAGGGGGACATATTCCCAGGTCTGAATATCCCGCGCGCTCCAATCGTTAAACAGCACCATTCCAAAGATGTATGCCTCTGCTTCTGCAATAGGGATTGGTTCTCCCAATACATTTGCATCGGTGGTGATAAATGCCATTTCCAATTCAAAATCCACCAGGGAAGAAGGTGCTAAAACAGGTTGTGACGCACCCTTTGGCAGGATTTGGCCTTGGGGCCGGTGAACGGGAATATCGCTTGGGATGATGGAAGAACTTCTGCCGTGATACCCCACAGGCATATGTAGCCAGTTTGGTAACAATGCATTTTCCGGATCCCGGAACATACTCCCCACATTGGTGGCGTGTTCTTTGCTCGAGTAGAAATCGGTGTAATCCCCCACCAGAACGGGCAATTGCATTTCTATTTCATCTAAGGTAAAGAGGACTATATTCCGGTGATCCTTATTTTCCTTCAATGTGGAATTCTGCGCATCAAAAATATCAGCAATCCGGTTTCTCACCAATCGCCAGGTTTTTTTTCCGTCAGAAATAAAATCGTTTAAAGTATCCTGTAAAAAAATATCATCGGTCAGAGGGATTCCCTCAAAATAACCTAACTGGTGCAAGGCGCCCAAATCAATAGCATAATCGCCAATCCGGGTTCCTATTGTGATAATATCATCCCTGGTCAAAAACACTCCAAAAGGGATGTTTTGAATAGGAAAATCAGTATCCTTAGAGGTATCCAGCCACGTTTTTCTATTTGGATCATTTGCTGTAATAGACATATATTTTTAGGTTTTATTCTTTAATGAGTGTTTTCAAATGTATTATTTTCCAGCAATTAACCGGTAGAAATTATTACTTTTGAGGAATATTTAACGTAAAAAATTAATATGCAAAGAGATACGCAGATTTTTGATTTGATAAAAGAAGAAAAAAACCGTCAGATTAACGGATTGGAATTAATTGCAAGTGAGAATTTTGTGAGCGAACAGGTGCTGGAAGCTGCCGGCTCTGTACTTACCAATAAATATGCTGAGGGATATCCCGGGAAACGCTATTATGGGGGGTGCCAGGTGGTGGATCAGGTAGAAAACCTCGCTATTGACCGGTTAAAAGAACTTTTTAACGCTGAATATGCCAATGTGCAACCACATTCTGGTTCTCAGGCAAATACCGCAGTTTTTCACGCCTGCCTGAATCCGGGTGATAAATTCTTGGGGTTTGATCTCTCTCATGGAGGTCACCTAACCCACGGCTCTCCCGTAAATTTTTCAGGGAGATTATACCAACCGGTATTTTATGGAGTAGTGGAGGAAACCGGGTTGATCGATTATGATGCGATGGCCGAAATTGCCAAAAAAGAAAAACCGAAGTTGATTCTCGCCGGAGCATCCGCTTATTCCAGGGAGATGGATTTTCAAAAATTCAGAGAAATAGCCGACAGCGTTGGCGCGATCCTCTTTGCCGATATCGCTCATCCTGCGGGACTAAGTGCTAAAGGCTTGCTAAGCGATCCTTTGCCTCATTGCCATGTAGTTACAACCACCACCCATAAAACCTTGCGTGGACCACGTGGAGGGGTTATTATGATGGGAGAGGATTTTGAAAATCCTTTTGGACAAAAATTGAAGAACGGCAATCTTAAAAACATGTCGGCATTGCTGGACAGCGCTGTTTTTCCCGGAAACCAGGGAGGCCCCCTAGAGCACATCATTGCTGCCAAGGCAGTTGCTTTTGGAGAAGCCCTGACCGATGAGTTTTTATATTACACCGTACAGGTGAAGAAAAATGCAAAAGCTTTGGCCAAGGCATTTATGGATAAGGAGTACCACGTAATTTCCGGGGGAACTGATAACCATATGATGCTAATCGACCTTAGAAATAAAAACATTACAGGAAAACAAGCTGAAGAAGCCTTGGTAAAAGCAGAGATCACCGTCAATAAAAACATGGTGCCCTTTGATGACAAATCTCCCTTTGTGACCTCAGGAATCCGGATCGGGACCCCGGCAGTTACAACAAGAGGTCTAAAGGAAAGTGATATGGCCAAGATAGTGGAGCTAATTGACAGGGTGATCACCAATTTTGAAAATGAAGCTGAAATTAAGGCAGTAAAAACAGAGGTGTTTGAGTTGATGCAGGGACGGCCTCTTTTTAATCAATAGTCGCCCTTAGCAACTCAAAATATTTTTTTGACCATAAAACCGCCTTCGGGCGGTTTTATTTTTCATTTAAAAATATGGTCGGGTAAATAATTTTATAGATTTGTGTAGCTTTACGGCTCTGGGTTTCGAAATAAAATTGGTAAAACGCTGTCTTGGTTAAAATAAAATGCACGATTTCAGGTAGAAAAACCCTTGGGATTCCTTCCGCTTCCGGGGTATCTGTTATAGGCCAGAGAATTTTTGTGATCGGGGATAATTCCCCCTGGTTATATAAATTGGACAGGGAATATAACATCACCGATAAAATTGAATTAATTCCCTTAGTAGATCTGCCCGATGGGCTTTTTGCCAAAAAGGACAAGCCTGATTTTGAGGCGCTTGCCACGATACATACCGATGGCCACTGGAAATTACTGGTATTTGGTTCCGGGTCCAAATCTCCCCAGAGGGATATACTGGTCGTGGCAGATCCGGAAGTTCTTTCCAGGCAAAGATCGTATTCCCTGAAAGGGTTTTATGAAGGATTAAAAGCCGATGCGAGACTTACAGATGCAGAGTTGAATATTGAAGCAGCCGAGGTAATAGGGGACCGGCTTTTTTTGTTTAACAGAAAGAAAAATTTACTTTTTGAATATAAACTGAGTGAATTCTTTCATTACCTGAATGAAAAAGGAGAAAGGCCATCTCCAGAAATATACAAGTTCAGCTTACCCTTTATCAGGGGAATTGAAGCAGGATTCTCTGGAGCGGGACAACTCCCTGAGGCTCAAAAAATTATTTTCACCGCAACAGTAGAGGATACTCCCAATAATATAGACGACGGGGAGGTCCTGGGAAGTTTTCTTGGAGTTATCTCCCTGGAAGATTTACAAGCTCACAATTGCCCGGTTTGTATTGCAATTGATGCGGATAGAGAAGTGCTTAAAATTAAGGTTGAATCTGTTGCTTCCCTGGAAACAACCAAAACAGGGGAGACTGAGATAATAATGGTCACCGACAGCGATGGTGGAAACTCTGAAATTATAAATGCCAGGCTGAGTTGGGAATAAAATACAATCCTGGAGGAAGTAAAAATCATGCTTCTAAACCTCTGGATGAAAAGGTTCACTACCCGTATAGAATTCATAGGATCAAATAAAAACCTTAACCTAAAACGATACGTTTTGACAAGAAATAAAATAAAACTGACTGAAGATTTTGAAGTATCCAGAATAATTCACGGGCATTGGAGATTAAACGACTGGCAACTGTCAAACCAGGAATTGCTCAAATTGACCCAACAGGTAATTGAGGGTGGCCTAACTACTTTTGATCACGCGGATATATATGGGAATTACACTTGCGAAAAATTATTTGGAGATGCCCTGCATTTGAAACCGGGACTCCGGAGCGAGCTTCAAATTATTTCCAAATGCGGGATCAAACTGGTCTCGGATAAGTTCCCTGAAAGAAAACTCAAATGCTACGACTACAGCAGTGAGCATATAATTTCTTCGGTGGAGAAATCCTTGTCAAACTTCAGGACAGATTATATCGATTTGTTTTTGCTTCACAGGCCTTCCCCATTTTTTGATCCGGAAGAAGTAGCCAAAGCCTTTTCGCATCTAAAACAAAGCGGCAAGGTGTTGCATTTTGGGGTTTCTAATTTCAATCCACTCCAGTTTGAAATGCTGAATTCCTGTACGGATGAAACCCTGGTGACCAACCAGGTAGAGATCTCCCCCTTTTGCCTCGAGCATTTTGAGAATGGAAACATCGATTTTTTCCTAAAGGAAAGGATCAAACCTATGGCCTGGTCACCTATGGCAGGAGGAAATATACTACACCCAAGCGGAGAAAAAGGTCAAAGAGTTTTGGATGCCCTTTTGGATGTTGCCGGCGAGCTGCAGGTGGAATTGGTTGATAGAATAATTTATGCCTGGATCTTAAAACACCCTGCCGGGATACTTCCAATTGTGGGTACCGGAAAAATTTCGCGCATAAAAAATGCGGTAGAAGCCCTGGATATTGAACTGACTCTGGAACAATGGTTCAAAATTTACATTGCCTCTAAAGGAGAAGAATTGCCTTAGGACAGAGATTAGATACCGGATCCCTGGAAAAGGTAAACCCCATTATTTTATCAAACTTCGATAAAATAATGGGGTTTACTAAATCTATAAGCTCCACAGAACACTTCCAAAAATTTGGTGCTTATTCCTGATTTGGATACCAATCCATTAATTTTACCTCAATATCCTTATTTTCTTTGTTTACCAGTTCCTTAAACTTTTCTACGTCAGAGAATCCGTCTTTTCCTCGGTAGTGATAGGGAACCACCATTTTCGGGGAAAACGCCAATACAGCCGATGCAGCCTGCTCCACGGTCATGGTATAAGGGAGGTTCATGGGGACAAGGGCAATGTCTATATTTTTTAAATTTCGCATTTCATCAATATCTTCGGTATCCCCGGCAATATAAAGTCTTTCCCCGTCTTTTTCCAAAAGGTAACCGTTCCCTCGCCCTTTAGGGTGAAAGGCATCCGGGGCTTCCGGCAAGTTGTACATGGGGATCGCCTCTATTTTAAAGCCATTAAAATCGGTGGTTTCCCCGTTATTTAAAACCAGCAGCTGGCTGTGGATTTCTTTGGGGAGCAATTCCTTAACGGCCTGTGGCACTATAATTTTGGTATCTCCTAAATTCAGTGCCTTCAGGGTTTCCGGATCTGTATGGTCCCCGTGGATATCGGTGATCAAAATAAAACCGGGTTTCCCTTTTGCTATAAAAGCCTGGGCCCCACCGGTAGGGTCGATATAAAAAACTGCCTCGCCCCAGGTGATAACAAGGCTTGCGTGGGAAATAGGATCAATGCTTATCAGGGTTGAATCCCGCCCTGAATTAAGATCTGCAGGGATTTCCTCAACCCCAGCAGAGGTTCTTTCCCCTGGGGATTCCTTGTTTTCATTTTTACAACCAATCAGGAAAAAACCGATAGCTAGTAGTGCGATCATTTGTTTCATTTCAATAAAATTTAAAACTTTAGTAGCGCTGTGCTTTTTTATGAATGCTGTTCCGGTGGATCACCGGCAATTAAATTTACGACTCCTGAATCAAAGATAGTTTGAGTTTATGAATGTTTTAAGAAAGCTCCAGTTTCATCTTGATATCACCCCGGGAATAAGGATTGTTGTCTTCGAGGGGAATTTCCTCAAAGCCATATTTTTTATAAATATAAATAGCGTTTTCAAGTTTTCGGTTTGAATAGAGGATAAGGGATTTCCAACCTTGTTCCCTGGCAAATTCCAGGGTGTGCTCCATCAGTTTCTGACCAATCTTTTTACCCTGTTGCTCTGGGGTTACAGCCATCTTTGTCAGTTCAAAAACATCGTTTTCGATTTTCATAAGGGCCACGGTCCCTAAAATTCTTTTGCCTTCTTTGGCAAAAAAAACAGTTCCGCCAGGGCGGATGATGTGTTTTTCCGGGTCTCCCAGGACTTCCTCATCGTGGGCTTCTACCCTGAAATACTTGTTGAGCCAGTCGAGATTTAAATTTTTAAAATCTGCAGCATATGCAGCCTGAAAGGGAATGATTTCTAGTTTCATAGGTGTTTTTTATTGGTCATATGTTCTTCGAGGTGCTTCCTCGGGGTTTGCACCCGAGTTTCGCTTATGCGGATTTCATACAAAAAATTAAATAAAAAATATTTTTATCCAGGGGTATTGCCACATAGAAAATCGGTAATTATATAGCTAAGGGCTTTTCCTACTTTGACCTCCGTTTGCACGGTGGGTAAAGCTTCACAAATATGTAAATAACGGATATTTTCCGCTTCGGAAGCAATTTTTATAAAATTGCGGACCATATCCAGAGAAAATCCGCTGGGGCTTTCTGCGCTGCTTGGAAACCCGCATATCGCATCACAGTCAAGTTCCAGACCAAAATCCTCACCTGAAACAAATTCCAACTCCTCCCTGAAAGCCTTGATGATTTCCTGGGGCGGGAATAACATCAGATGCTCAAAAAACCGGGCTTGCACTTTTTGGGAAACGATCATTTCTTCAAAAATATACTCCGGGGTGTAATTCTGATGCAGTCCGAAAATATGGTATTTCTCCATAAACAGTTCTTTCTTTGCATAACTGAACCCGTTGCCGCTGTGGCGGTGTTCCAGTTTCCTCAGATCAGTATGCGCGTCAATATTTAGGATATGGATGGGTTTTTTCAGAGCCTGGGATGTCCCCTTTATATTTCCGTAGGCGTTGTTATGTCCGCCGCCTATTATTATGGGAATTTTTCCGGCCAAAATTATTCGTTTTACAAGTTCGCTTACCACTGCGTCCAGGGTTTGAACCAAATCGCCCAGTTTTGCCAGGTAATTGGGATCCGCCTGGTCAATATTCGCAGCCTTTGCCAGGAGATGGGAACATTCGACCTCTCCCAACAGGATTAGATTTTCAGGGGTGGTATAGGAATTGGCCTGTACATTGAGCAATGATTTTAAGCAGGCTTTCCAGGCATTGGCGGCTCCGGGTTTCCCCAGATTTGCCCGCACGCCAATATCTTCCGGAATTCCGAAAAGCACATATTTGGCTTTGCTGTTTTCCAGTTCCTCCAAACTTTCGATAAAACCAACCTTTTCACCAAATTTGGTTTCTCCCTCCCGTTTGGCGAACAAGCCTTCAATGCTTTTATAATTATAAGTCTTAAATCCGTTCATTATTCCACTAATTTTCCATTGATATATACAGCCTGAATTGAGTTGCTGCCAAATGCATAGGGCAAATACGCATAGGAGGGGATGGGTTTTGTGATGATAAAATTTGCGGCCTTTCCCCTGGTGATGCTTCCGTGGGTTTTACTGAGGCCCAAGGCATATGCCCCATTTATGGTTGCCGCGTTGATAGCTTCCTCCGGGGTCAGGTTCATTTTGATGCAGGCAAGGGAAACGACCAGATTCATATTTCCGCTGGGGGAGCTTCCAGGGTTGAAATCCGAGGCAAGGGCTAAAGGCAGTCCTGCCTCCAGCATTTTTCTTGCCGGGGTATAGGGAATGCCGAGAAAAAGGGAGCATCCCGGTAGGGCAACCGGCATGGTTTCAGAATTTTTCAGGCTTTCAATATCCTCTGGCAGCATCACCTCGAGATGGTCAACGCTCAAGGCATTGTGTGCCACCCCGGCCTGTACCCCGCCAATGGCATTGAACTGGTTGACGTGGATTTTCGGGCGCAACCCGAATTCTCCGGCGGCAGAGAGCAACCTGTTGGTGTCCTCCACAGAAAAATAACCTTTTTCACAAAAAACATCGATGTATTCGGCCAGGTTTTCTTTGGCTACCTCAGGCAGGATTTCGTTTATAACCAGATCCAGATAGGCCTTAGGCTTGTTTTTAAATTCGCCCGGAAGCGCATGTGCCCCTAAAAAAGTGGCTTTAATGGGGATTTCATAATTTTCTTTGAGTTTTTTGATCACCCGAAGCATTTTTAATTCGCCCTCTTTGGTGAGTCCGTAACCAGATTTTATCTCTATAGCCCCTGTTCCCAATCTCATTATTTCATCCAGGCGCAAAGCAGATTGGAGATATAGCTCTTCTTCCGAGGTTTCCTGCAAGGTTATGGCGCTGTTTAAAATTCCACCGCCGCGATTGGCAATTTCTTCATAGGTCAACCCGCTAATCCTGTCGGCAAATTCCTGTTCCCTGTTTCCCCCATAGACCAAATGCGTATGTGAATCGCACCAGGCGGGCAATACGATTTTCCCTGTGAGGTCTATGGTTTTATCTGCTTCTATTTCCTGCAGGGTTTCCATTTTTCCAAAATCCGTAATTATTCCGCGATCGGTTAACAGCCAGGAATTCGAGAGGCAGGGCAGTTCTTTCATTTCTGTTCCCGAGATTTTTCCTACGGAAGCATCCCTTACCTGTAGTAAATTTTTGATGTTTGTAAAGAGTAATTTCATATTGTAAAGATAAAAAATCAGCTTTGAAATAAAACCAAAACCTCGTGCAAAGCGTTATTTAATTAAAATCAGGGGTAGGATTATTCCTGAAAAGACAAGTCTTAAACAGGATTGCAGAAATCCGCAAAAAGACTAAGATTGAAGATACCTAAAAAGGAAGTGTTTTAGGAAATTTCTTTTTACTTTAGGCCAAAATTTATAAATCAAATCCCAATCCATTTTATGACTGAAAAATCACCTGGAATCAATACGATTTGTACCCATACAGGGGAACTTGAAGACACACAATTTAAGGGTGCCATTTCCCCGTTATATATGTCCACTTCCTATGCTTTTGAAGATGTGGAGGTAAAACGCTACCCCCGGTATTTCAATACGCCGAACCAGGTCGCTCTTGCCAAAAAAATGGCGGCATTGGAGCACGGGGAAGCAGCCCTGATCTTTGGAAGCGGAATGGCAGCGGTGAGCACCTCACTATTTGCATTTTTGCATCAGGGGGACCACATAGTGCTTCAAAACACGCTTTATGGAGGAACCAGCAATTTAGTAGTGGAGGAATTCGCGAAATTTGGCATTGAATATTCCTTTACCAAAAACTCCAAACCGGAGAGTTTTGAAGCTGAAATCAAAAAGAACACCAAAGTAATTTATATTGAAACCCCTTCCAACCCTTTGCTTACCATTACCGACATTAAGGCGGTTGCCGAAATTGCCAAGAGACACGCCTTGGTCAGTATGATCGACAATACCTTTGCTTCACCTGTAAATCAAAACCCGATCGATTTTGGAATTGATATCGTGATCCATTCTGCAACAAAATATATGGGGGGGCACAGTGATATTTTGGCGGGAACGGTGATTGCTTCTGAAAATCATATAGATACGATCTTTCAGTTAGGCAAGAATTTTGGTGGAAACCTGAGCGATTATACGGTTTGGCTTTTGGAGAGAAGCATAAAAACGATGGGAATACGGGTGAAGGCTCAAAACAAGAATGCGAAAAAAATAGCCCGGTTCCTGGAGGGTCATCCCGATATTGAAAGGGTGTATTACCCGGGACTCAAATCTCATCCAGATCATGCGCTTGCCAAGTCGCAAATGCGCGGATTTGGAGGGATGCTTTCTTTCGAGTTAAAAGCAGGACTGGATGCGTCTGTTTTTCAGAAAAGATTAAACCTGATAAAACCATCGATGAGCCTTGCAGGAATAGAGTCGACAATAATATCGCCCACCTTGACCTCGCATGCCTTGTTAACTCCAGAGGAACGGGAAAATCAGGGAATAAGAGATGGGTTGATGCGATTCTCCCTGGGAATTGAAGAAAAAGAGGATTTGATAGCCGATATAGAACAGGCTTTGATGCAAGTTCGATCATAGAAATTAGAGTAGAGAAAATAGAAAATAAAGAGGCAAGTGCAGAGAAGCAGGAATGTAAACCAGGCAGAATTTCTCTTTCCTCTTCATTATACAGCAATAAATAGGTAAGATGAAATTAGACATATTAGCAATTGGTGCACATCCGGATGATGTTGAACTGAGTTGCTCGGGCACCATAGCAAAGGAAATTGATCGGGGAAAAAAGGTCGGGATATTAGATCTTACCCGGGGAGAAATGGGGACCAGGGGTACAGCCCAAACCCGGGCAGATGAAGCTGCCGAGGCAGCGAAAATCCTGGGAATAGCAATGAGGCAAAATCTCGGGTTTGCCGATGCCCTGTTTGAGAATAATTTTGTCAATCAATTGGAGGTCATCAAGATTTTGAGAAGGTACAGGCCGGAAATCGTGCTTTGCAATGCGGTGGACGACAGGCATATCGATCACGGAAAAGCTTCGAAACTGGTCAGTGAGGCCTGTTTTTTAAGTGGTTTGCGCAAGATTGAAACCACTCTTGAAAATAAAAAACAG
The DNA here is from genome assembly GCA_041752645.1 of Gillisia sp. Classification (GTDB taxonomy): domain Bacteria; phylum Bacteroidota; class Bacteroidia; order Flavobacteriales; family Flavobacteriaceae; genus Gillisia. Next base: position 15,099 of record JBGSWA010000306.1, read on the forward strand.
CAAGCATGGAGACCAAAGATTGTGTATCACTACATTCAGTGGAAAAATTTAACCCCGGAAATTGTGGTGGATATTACCGGATATATGGATATAAAACTGGCTTCGGTAATGGCTTATAAAACCCAAATATTTGATAAAAACAGTACCGAGCCAAAAACCCCGATTTCCGATGATAATTTTTTGGAGAGTATTACCTACAGGGCCAGGGATTTAGGAAGATTGATAGGAACAGACCACGCTGAGGGTTTCACCGTAGAGCGCTATCCCGCAGTAGATTCCATTTTTGACCTAATATAATTGTATTTTTTTCTTTGTAAAACTGAAGAAAAAATATACATTTGCAACCGCGAATAAATGGTGGTTGTAGCTCAGCTGGTTAGAGCATCGGTTTGTGGTACCGAGGGTCGCCGGTTCGAACCCGGTCTTCCACCCAAGAAGTGATAAAAGTTCTGTCTTCATTGATGGGACTTTTTTTTTGATTACTCCTTAAGGTATGATGAGAAGCCTGCACTGAGCGGAGCTGTTATTAGTGTGGCCGAAGTAAGCAAAAATGCTGGCCATTGAGCGAAGTCGAAATGCCACCTAAGAAGTGATAAAAGTTCTGTCTTCATTGATGGGACTTTTTTTTTGATTACTCCTTAAGGCATGATGAGAAGCCTGCACTGAGCGGATCTGTTATGAGTGTGGCCGAAGTAAGCAAAAATGTTGGCTATTGAGCGAAGTATAAATGCCACCCAAGAAGTGATAAAAGTTCTGTCTTCATTGATGGGAAGTATTTTTTAAAATCTATACAGGAGGGTGAAATAGGGTTGGCTGATAGAAGTCTTGTCTTTATTGATGAGATTTTTTTATTTAAATTTAAAAGGAAGGGTGAGGTGAGATCTATGGATATAAATCCTGTATTGTTCGATGGTGTTTTTTTAAATCTATTTGTTCGTTTGTAAAGAGAATCATCAAAAAAGCCTTGTTTAAAAATGGACAAGGCTTTAGTTTTAAATAATTTTTGAGAAATTTTATTGTTGCGCTTTATCTACGGCAAGGCGGTCAGCTCTATTAGCTATTTCCCAACCTGTATAAAATACCAATCGAGAT
>JBGSWA010000307.1:0-2632 GCA_041752645.1 Gillisia sp.
GTGGCCAACTATTGTTATCTAAATTCACATCGGCGGTTTCTAAATTTGGATCGATCACAATTTTGGTGATCTCCTTATCGCTGGCAATGGCCTTGCTCAGTTCCTCGTCATTTTTACGCCACACCTGTACCGGATAGGTTATGATTTGAGAGGTGCCATCGCCATAGGTGTATTCCACTATTAATGGCATTACCAAACCTCCCGGTTTATTGAATACAATTTCGTAAAAATATTTGGGGCTTTTCAGCCATCCGCGTTCTTCGGGGGTGAAATTCTCCAGTATATACTCATTCAAGTTAGGGGCGTTTACCAATGGATTTTTACCCTTCATCTCCATAGAGGATTCCTCACTTCCTTCTTCCACAACATACACTGCATCTATGCTCTGGGGATCTGAGATTCCATACTGTTCTAAAAAAACTTTGCCTTCCTTGGTAGCCTTATCGGTTATATAATACTTTTTCACAGCTTTAATTCCAATATCTACATAATCTGTGCTATAAAACCAACCTCTCCAGAACCAGTCAAGGTCTACCCCTGAGGCATCTTCCATAGTCCTGAAAAAATCTTCGGGGGTTGGGTGTTTGAACATCCAGCGTTGTGCATAGGTTTTAAAGGAAAAATCGAATAGATCGGGTCCCATCACGGTTTCCCTCAAAATATTAAGGGCTGTGGCCGGTTTTGAGTAGGCATTGTTTCCCAACTGAAATACATTCTCGGGATTGGACATAATAGGGGTGATGTATTTTTGATCTCCTTTCATATAAGGAACGATATTCGCAGGAATTCCTCTTCTGGAAGGATAGGTGTCGTTAGGACTAATGGCCCCGGGATACTTTTTGCCAAAATCCTGTTCTGCCAGGTATTGCAAAAAGGTATTCAGCCCTTCATCCATCCATCCCCATTGGCGCTCATCGCTATTTACGATCATTGGGAAAAAATTATGCCCTACCTCGTGAATAATAACGCTGATCATCCCAAATTTTACCCGCTCACTGTACGAGCCATCCTTTTCCGGACGTCCGTAATTCCAGCAAATCATAGGATATTCCATCCCCTGATTTTTTGCATGAACAGAAATGGCTTTATGATAGGGATATTCAAAGGTATGTTCGGAATAAGATTTTAAGGTACTTGCAACGGCAAGGGTAGAGAATTCTTCCCAAAGCGGATTTCCCTCCTTAGGATACATAGAAACAGCCATCACATCCTTGCCCGATACCTCCACATTCATCATGTCCAATATAAATTTTCGGGAAGTGGCAAATGCGAAATCCCGCACCATTTCAGCTTTTAATTTCCAGGTTTTCTTTTTATCTGAGAATCCCTTTTCGGCTGCCTCGGCTTCTGCCTGGGTGACGATCATCACCGGGGTATCATAGGATTTCCTGGCTGTCTCGAACCTATTGATCATTTCTTTGGAATAAACCTCATTCCTGTTTTGGATTTCTCCGGTTCCATCTAAAATATGATCTGCGGGAACGGTAATATTCACTTCATAATTTCCAAAAGGCAGGGCAAATTCGCCATTACCCCAAAACTGCATATTTTGCCAACCTTCAACATCGTTGTAAACCGCCATTCGGGGGAAAAACTGGGCTATTACATAGGCATTGTTCCCATCTTCAGGAAAATGTTCAAATCCCGACCTTGCACGGTTCACCACGTGATTATTTATTTTGTACCACCATTTTACAGAAAAAGAATAACTCTCTCCTGCTTTTAAAGGCTGTGGCAAATCTACCCGCATCATGGTGAAATTGATGGTATAAGAAAGGGGGTTCCCATCTTTTGAAACTTGTTCAATATTGAAACCGCCATCAAAGGCTTCTTCCATAAATTCGTTTACAAATTCCCCGGGTGCAGATACCGGGGCAATGCCATTGCCATCTTTTTGAAGAGCCGGGGAATCTTTAGAACGAATATTTTGATCTAATTGCACCCATAAATACTCCAGATCATCCGGGGAGTTATTATGGTAGGTAATTGTTTCGACCCCTGTTAATTTTTGATTTTTGTCGTCCAGCTCGATATCCATTTTATAATCGGCCTGGTTTTGATAATAGGCTGCTCCCGGAGCTCCTGCCCCTGTTCGATACTGGTTTGGAGTTGAAAATTCTTCATAAAGTTGTCGGAATTTGTTTTGATTGGTGTGACCCATTTCTTTGATTTCCTCCTTTGGAATTTCGGCTTCCTGGGCATAAATCCCTGCAGATAGGGTTAGAAAAAACACCAATATTACACATCTAAAATTTTCCATCATCCTTTATATTGTTTTTTAAGTTGCTAAAAATAAGTATTCTTAAAGTTAATCCAATTTATTGACTGGGTATTTATTGAAAATTAACTTATCCTCAACCTTATCTCTTGTCAAAATTAAGCTCTTGATTTCCCCCTTATACTGCAGGTGTACGAGGTTTTTCTGTTCGCTGAACATATCGATTAAAACGGCATTTTTAATCCGAATCTTTTTGAATTCGGGAACCTGAGCGACCTCTAAATAGAAAAGCAGCATATCATTGTCATATTCCTTTCCTATATAATTTAAGGGATAGGGTTTTCCGTCTATTTCCACTTCCATTTTTTGACCGAGATATTTTTTGATATAATCGGATATCTTTTCAGTCTCGCC
>JBGSWA010000308.1:0-4051 GCA_041752645.1 Gillisia sp.
TCGATAGATTTAGGTGTTCCGGGTTTAATTGTTGCTGGTCTTGCTCTTGGGATTTACTTTCATAGGTTTAGAAAAATTTCTTAGGAAAATTCGGTCAATCTCTTCACATATTTCCCAATCACATCAAATTCCAAGTTTACTGTATCGCCTTTTTTTAGCTGTTGAAAATTGGTGTTGTTATATGTGTATGGAATAATTGCTACGCTGAATTCGTTCAGTTTTGAATTTACCACCGTCAGGCTTACCCCGTCAATGGTAACAGAGCCTTTCTCTATGGTGATGTTGTGCATTTCAGGATCATATTCAAAGGTATAAACCCAACTCCCATTCTCCTCTTTGAGATTTTTACATGTCCCTGTCTGGTCAACATGACCCTGCACAATATGTCCGTCAAGACGTTCGCCAAGTATCATCGCACGCTCCAGGTTCACCCGATCTCCTTGCTTCAGTTTTCCAAGATTGGTCTTTTCTTGGGTCTCCTTAATAGCTGTAACTGTGTAAACACTGTCTTTGATCTCAACAACCGTCAGACAAACTCCATTATGAGCTACGCTTTGGTCAATTTTTAATTCGGGTACCATTTTAGCTGCAATTTTTAGGTGGAGATTGCCCTTTTCACGGCTGCTATCAATAACTTCTCCTACTTCTTCGATAATTCCTGTAAACATATTTATGGATTATTCTTACATTTGTGATGTAAAAATAGAAATAAAAAACGGGGATAATTTATGAAGTCTGCTGAAAAATTAAAATTGGGAATTAGCATTGGGGATTTAAATGGGATTGGTGGCGAAATAGTGCTGAAGACCTTTGACGATTCCCGTATGCAGGATTTTTGTACCCCGGTTATTTTTGCATCGGTAAAAACTTTGAGCTTTTTAAAAAAACATTTTAATCTTTCTCTTAATTTTCAGGGAATTGACAAAGCTTCCGAAGCAATTGAGGGGAAAATAAACATCGTAAACGTCTGGAAGGAAAATGTTCCCATAAATTTTGGTGCCGAAGATCCCAAAATTGGGAATTACGCGTTTAAATCCCTGGAAGCCGCAACCGCAGCGCTGAAAAATGATGAAATTGATGTTTTGGTAACAGCTCCCATCAACAAAAATACAATACAGTCTGAAAAATTTCAATTCCCTGGACATACAGATTATCTGGCCAAGGAATTAAACGGGGAAAGCCTGATGTTTATGATTTCCAATAATCTTAAAGTCGGATTGCTTACAGATCACGTTCCCCTTAAAGATATTGCAGGGAAAATTACTCCCGAATTGATAGGAAGGAAAATCGCGATAATAAAAAAGACCCTTCAGCAGGATTTCAGGATTTCGAAGCCTAAGATCGCAGTTTTGGGGATTAATCCGCACAGTGGGGATAATGGTTTAATTGGGAAGGAAGAGGAAAATATCTTAAAACCAACCCTTCAAAAGATACGTGAAAAAGGAACCTTGGTATATGGACCTTATGCCGCCGATAGTTTTTTTGGTTCAAAAAATCATGAAAGTTTTGATGCCGTTGTGGCTTCCTATCATGACCAGGGACTTATTCCATTCAAAACTTTGTCCTTTGGAGAGGGCGTAAACTTTACAGCTGGTTTAAGCAAGGTGAGAACTTCTCCCGATCACGGAACTGCTTTTGATATTGCAGGTAAGAATTGCGCAAATATCAATTCGTTTAAAGAAGCCGTTTTTAAAGCCATTGAAATCTATCATACCAGAAGGGAATATAAAAAACTCACCAAAAACCCCCTTATAAAACAGACTAAAAAGATATAAACAAAAATTTGTTTATAAAGAACCTTTATTCAATATATTTAATATCTTTGCGCCTGCCTTTTCCGGAGGGCCGGACGCTCGAAAAAGATGATGTTATGAAGAAATTAGCGCCGTATTTAATCCCATTTGTAGGGTTAAAACAAGGAAAGCACAGGTTTGAGTACCTTATAGACAGGGAGTTCTTTGAGCATTTTGAATACGATGACTTTAACAGTGCCAATGTAAAGATTGATTTGCTGTTTGAGAAAAAGAGTACCATAATGGAGCTTACCTTTAAAGCTGTTGGAGTGGTAGACGTGAATTGTGATCTTACCAATGAGCCTTATGATCAGCATATTGATGCTGAATTATCGCTGGTGGTCAAGTTTGGTGACAGCTTTAATGACGATAATGAGGAGTTGCTTATTTTACCTCACTCTGAATATCAGTTGAATGTCGCACAATATATTTATGAATTAATCGTGTTGTCAGTTCCATTAAAAAGGGTTCATCCCGGAGTATTAGATGGAACGCTCAAGAGTGAAGTGCTCGAAAAGTTGGAAGAATTAAGTCCGAAAGAAAATCAGGATATTGAAAAGAATGATATTGGGGAAGAAACTGACCCCCGGTGGAATAAATTAAAAAAATTATTAAACGATAAATAATACGTAACAATGGCACATCCTAAGAGAAAAACCTCCAAAACCAGAAGAGATAAAAGAAGAACCCATTATAAAGCTTCTGTTCCACAAATTGCCAAAGATCCTACTACTGGAGAAGCACATTTGTACCACAGGGCACATTGGTTTGAAGACAAATTATATTACCGCGGACAAGTATTAATAGACAATACTCAAGAAGTAGAAGCATAAAAACAACTTTGAAATTATAAAAAAACTCTCACCTGGTGAGAGTTTTTTGGTTTAAGTTGAATAAGTCCTAAAAAGGCCGTAATTTACACCCCATTTCAAGAAATTTGTAGTAAATGACTTTCAGGTGCAATGAAGCAGGTCTGCTAATTAGTTAATAAATTTGTTTTTTATGAGTAAAATCACGGCAGCAATAACCGCTGTAGGTGCCTATGTCCCTGAAGATGTATTGACCAATAAGATGTTGGAAAAAATGGTCGAGACCAATGATGAATGGATCTTTTCCAGAACAGGTATCAAAGAGCGTCGCATCCTAAAAGATCCCGATAAGGGAACTTCTTTCATGGCTATAAAGGCCGCCGAGGATCTTTTAAAAAAATCTAAAATAAACCCCGAAGAGATAGACCTGGTTTTGCTTGCCTCGATCACCCCGGATTTACCCGTGGCAGCTACCGCAGTGTATGTGGCAACTCAAATCGGTGCAATCAATGCTTTTGCTTACGATATTCAAGCAGCCTGTTCCGGATTTCTGTACGGAATGTCTACTGCTGCTGCTTATATTGAAAGCGGGAGATATAAAAAAGTATTGGTGATTGGTGCAGATAAAATGTCCTCAATTATAGATTATACAGATAGAGCGACCTGCATTATTTTTGGCGATGGTGCCGGTGCAGCATTGTTTGAGCCTAATTTCGAAGGTTTGGGCTTACAGGATGAAATTTTGCGAAGTGATGGAATTGGCAGGGAATCCCTGAAAATTGAAGCCGGAGGATCCTTGATGCCACCCTCAGAGATAACCGTAGCTAAAAGGCTCCATTATGTGCAGCAAGACGGAAAGACCATCTATAAGTTCGCGGTTTCAAAAATGGCAGATGTGAGCGAAGAGATCATGAAAAAGAACAATCTCAACAATAATGATGTAGATTGGCTGATCGCTCATCAAGCCAATAGGAGAATAGTTGGTGCAACTGCAAGCAGGATTGATCTAGAGGAAGAAAAAGTGCTGATGAATATCGAACGTTATGGGAACACCACCTCGGCTACCCTTCCGTTATTGTTAAGTGATTACGAAAAATTACTCAAAAAAGGAGACACTATTATCTTTGCCACATTTGGAGGCGGATTTACCTGGGGATCCATTTATTTTAAATGGGCCTATAATTCTTAAAAAACCAACACCCTAATATTATGGATTTAAAAGAAATTCAGAATTTAATCAAGTTTGTAGCCAAATCTGGCGCCAGTGAAGTGAAACTTGAGATGGACGATATTAAAATCACCATTAAGACAGGAGCCGAGGGAAAAGAACCTACCTATATTCAGCATTATCCAATGGGAGCCCAAATGCAACAGCAAATGCCTCAACAACTGCCGCAGCAGCAAACTCCAGCTGCGGAGGCTTCATCTTCCGGAGCTGGGAAACCGGCC
>JBGSWA010000309.1:0-2416 GCA_041752645.1 Gillisia sp.
TTGGACAAATTTTGTAAATGAATAAAAAGATTACCCCTTATAAAAATTCCAGGCTTAACAAAAAAGAGCAGGTGGAGCAAATGTTTGACAAAATATCGGGAAATTACGATGGTCTCAACCGGGTGATCTCATTCGGTATAGATGTAAGCTGGCGAAAAAAAGTAATTGACCTTGTCCAGGCAACCAATCCAAAAAACGTGTTGGATATTGCAACCGGAACAGGGGATTTGGCAATCAGTTTAGCCAAAACCGGGGCCCGGGAAATTGTTGGGTTGGACATCTCGGAAGGGATGCTGGAGGTAGGTAGAAAAAAAATTGCCTCCGAAAATCTTTCAGAGAAGATTAAAATGATCCAGGCCGATTCAGAGGCTTTGCCATTTGAAGACAACTCTTTTGATGCCATAACCGTAGCTTTTGGGGTGCGGAATTTTGAACACCTTGAAAAAGGACTTTCTGAAATATACCGCGTATTAAAACCAAAGGGGATATTTGTGGTCCTGGAAACCTCAGTGCCAACAAAATTTATCTATAAATATGGCTATAGGTTTTATTCCAGCACAATTCTTCCCCTGATTGGAAAACTATTCTCCAAAGACAAAGTTGCCTATTCCTATTTAAGTGAAAGTGCTGCATCTTTTCCATATGGGAATCAGTTCAACAATATTTTGCGAAAAATCGGGTTTACCCATGTAGAAGATAAGCCTCAAACTTTTGGAGTGGCTACCATATACACCGGATCTAAATAAAAGCATAAAATGAGCGGCAGCGAAACACGAACCAAACCCCGATGGAGAACTGCAAATTACATATGACCCATAAAAAGCAATAAAAACCTGCATATGAAAAAATTTATTGCCACCACCGGCCTGTTATTGTGCTTTTTCCAGGGGAACGCCCAATTTTTCTCTGGGGAACGTATCTTAAACAGGGAAAACATGGACAACCAAAGGTGGTCCTGGGGGTATTTTTTAGGATTTAATTCCTACGATCTCGATTTCGATTTGAAAGAATATACCCCTGGACTTCCTTTTGAGGATAAACAATACAATGTGGAAACTACGATAGGCTTCAATGTTGGTTTGGTCGGGAATTTAAAACTGGGCCACAACCTGGATCTGCGATTGGAACCGGGGGTGAGTTTTAACCAAAGGAATTTTCAGTTACTAAAGGCTGACCCCGAGACCTATAGGGAAATTAATTCCACCTATGTACATATCCCTCTGTTGCTGAAATTTTCCGCTAACAGGCTGAATAATTTCAAGCCTTTTGTGGTAGGAGGGGTTTCCACCTCCATCAATTTATCCAGTAATGAAAACAATCCCGACGATAATACTGCAAACCAGTTCAGGATGACCACCAACACCTATTACTATGAGGTGGGGGTTGGGGTAGACCTTTATTTTTTTTATTTCAAGTTTTCCCCATCCCTTAGGGGCGTTTTTGCAATAAACGATGAGCTCATCCGGGACAATAACCCAGGAAGTATTTACACGAGCAATGTGGAGGAGATGACCTCGCGCGGGATCTTTCTAAACTTCACATTTCAATAGCTGGCCTGTCGGCGGAATTCGCTTAATAGTATTGCGGTAGCTGTGGCCACATTCAAACTTTCGGTGCATTGGGATTTTCCGAATTGCGGAATATTCAGCTTTTGGGACAGCATTTTCTCAACTTCCTCTGAAATTCCATTGGCTTCATTTCCTAAAATTAAGATTCCGCTTTTGGGAAGCTGCGTGGTATAGATGTTTTCCCCTTTCAAAAAAGTACCCATCACCGGTTGATCCGTATGGTTCTTTAAAATCAATTCCAAATCGAGATAGGTTACAGAAACCCTGGCAATACTCCCCATACTAGCCTGCACTACCTTTGGATTATAACAATCAACGGTATCCCCGGAGCACAACAAGGTTTTAATTCCAAACCAGTCACAGAGCCTGATAATGGTGCCTAAATTTCCCGGATCGCGGATCCCATCCAGGGCTACCACCAAATCCTTTATGATCGGGGCATTTTCTTTAGGTATCTTAAAAAGTGCCAAGGCCCTTTGAGGGGTTTTTAACCGACTTATTTTTTTTAATTCCACCTCTTCTATCAAATGAGTTTTTGATGGAGGGGTGTTAAAATTTTCGCCGGTTGTAAAAAGCAAATCCATCTCGAAGGGGGAGTTTAATAGTTCCCTGATGCCCTTTATACCTTCCACAATAAAAAGACCGGATTTTGCCCTGTTTTTTTTTTGCCCAAGACTGGTTATTAACTTAATTTGGCTTTTGCTAACCATACAAATAATGTATTTTTGAACACTTAATTAATTTTATTGAAACGCCTCCCTGCAAAACTATCGTTATTTATTTTAACCCTGACACTTTTAATATCCTGCAACGCGGTAAAAAGGGTTGGTAATGATGAATTATTGCTC
>JBGSWA010000310.1:0-19328 GCA_041752645.1 Gillisia sp.
AACCTGCTGTTGAAGAAAAAACAGGGATGCAGGAAACTGCAGCCCCCCAGAGGAGACCCGATGCTTCTGTAGAAGCTGAGAATCCGGATCCGCAAAATTCTGAAAACAGAAGGGAAGCGCCCTCCCCATCAGAGATCACAACTCCCCGTCAGGAAACCATCCCGGAGATCTCCGCAGGAATACAACCTGAGGAAATGCCTTCGAAAAGTGTTCCCACTAAAAGTGTTGCTTCTCACCAAAGTGTTGCTTCTGAGGAGGTGCCCTTGGAAAGTAATTCTACTGAGCAAATCAAACCTACGGCCTATACCCCTGCCCTTTCCGGGTATAACCACGAAAAAGTTTCGGGATTGGCCATCACCAGTATTCGCAAAAAAAAGGAACTCCTTGCAAGGCAGCGGGGAAATCAGCCAGTTGTTGTTGAAGAAAACGACGAAAAATTCACCGAAACCCAGTTGCAGGCCGCCTGGGATGAGTATATCAAAAGAATTAAAAACAAAGGCGCAAAGATCCTGGCCTCCATTATGGAATCGGATATGCCTCAACTAAACGGAAAAATTATCAGCATAGAATTGCCCAATGAAACCATGAAAAATGATATGGAACGAGGGCAAAATCCACTGATGGCATTTTTAAAGAAAAAATTACAAAACACCCTGATCACTTTAGAAATTAATGTAAATGAACAGGCTGCAAAAAAATACGCATTTACCGATATTGAGAAATATAATAAATTAAAAGAAAAAAATCCGCTGATAGAAAAACTGCGGACAACCTTTGATCTGGATATATAATGATGCTTGGTTTAAAATTACCCACAGACCCCAGATGGGTCGAAATTGCTAAAAAGAATATCGGGGAAATCCTGATAGATCACGCCTGGTGTGAACAAAAAGCCGCTTCTACCGCGGTTTCATTAATAGTGACCTTCCCTGAATATTCAGAATTGGTCACCGCGATGACTGCACTTGTTCGCGAAGAAATGGCCCATTTTAAAATGGTGCACGATAAACTGCTGGAAAGAGGCATTCCCCTGGGCTGGGACCGCAAGGATGACTATGTGATCCAATTGCGGGAGTTCTTTCCCAAAGGCGGCAGCAGGGTAACGCAGCTCATACATCGTTTATTGATTGCCGCTTTAATTGAAGCGAGAAGCTGCGAGCGATTCAGGTTGCTTTCTGAGGAATTACAGGAACCGTCATTAAGGGAATTTTACCGGGTCCTGATGATCAGCGAGGCGAATCACTATACCTTATTCCTGAATTTTGCCCGTCAATATGGAGATAGAACCGAGGTAGATCAAAAATGGCAAAATTTACTGAGCTTTGAAGCCGAGGTCATGAAAGACCTCGGGAGGAATCAAAGCATTCACGGTTAATTTGGCGAGACACCTTCCTCCTGGTAAAGCGATTTAATAATACCATCTGCCAGTCCTATTTTTGGCACATAAATGCGCCTGGCCCGGGTCCACTTCATCGCCGAAAGGTATATTTTGATCGCGGGGATAATAACATCGGCCCGATCCTCATTCAGGTTTAACTCGGTGATCCTTTCTTCATAGGTAAAGGAATTCAAAAGCTGATAATACGAACTCAAATATAAAAAGCTCAATGGTTTCCCTTCTGATTTCCCACTGCTTTTAAATATATTGTTAATATTCCCCCCGGAACCTATAAGATTTATTTTAGAGTAATTTTTGGTGACCTCCTTGATCCAGGCCTCGGTTTCCTGCCAGATCTGGTCTTTTACCATGTTTTCCAAAAGGCGCACGGTTCCTAATTTGAAGGATCTTGAGACAATAGTTTTTCCCTGGGAATACAAGGTAAACTCTGTGCTACCACCACCCACATCAACATACAAATAGGTTTTATCACTTTGTATCAATACATTCAAATCCGTGGCGGCGATCATAGCAGCCTCGTCAGATCCATCTATTATATAAATCCCTACCCCTGTCTTTTCAAGGATGAGTTTTGCCACTTCCTCCCCATTATCTGCCTCGCGCATGGCCGAGGTAGCACAGGCTTTATATTTTTCGATCTTATGAGACTTCATCAGGAGTTTAAAAGCTTCCATGGTATCGCTCAGGCGTAGTATATTCTCCTCGGAGATCATTCTGGTCATAAATACATCGGCTCCCAGTCGAATTGGAACCCGTACCAAGGATGTTTTTTTAAAAATAGGCTCTTTCCCCTCCTGCTCAGTAATGGTGGAGATAAGCAATCTCACCGCGTTGGACCCTATATCTATTGCTGCATATTTTTTTTGTACAATCACACCTTGATATTTTCTAATTTGTTTTGGTAATATTCGTATAGTGCAAATTGCGAACGAATAACCGGTTTATCGTTTCTTCTGTAGGCATTGTCCTGATTAATGGAATGGACCCTTGCCTTTACATTGTCCCTCCAACTTATCATAAATGTATCGCTGATTTCCCGCTTGATATCTTTGTCATAGATGGGGCAGGAAACTTCTACCCGGTAGTCCATATTACGCGTCATCCAGTCTGCTGAGGAAATATAAATTTTTGAATCTCCATTATTTTCAAAGATATAGACCCTTGGATGTTCTAAAAATTTATCGACAATGCTGATTGCTTCAATATTCTCGCTCATCCCCGGAACCCCCGGAATAAGCGAACAAATTCCACGAATGATCAGTTGAATTTTTACCCCTGCCCTGCTCGCTTCATATAATTTATCGATCAAAGCGAAGTCCGAAAGACTATTGATCTTCAATTTAATTCCCGCAATTTTTCCGCTCTGCGCATTGTCAATTTCAGTTTGGATCAATTTAATAAGTGCACTCCTGGTGTAATGCGGAGATACCAGCAAATGTTTGTACCTGCTTACCTTGTAATTGATCTCGAAGAAATCAAATACCTTATTGATCTCCTTGAGTATTTCCTGATTGGAAGTAAATAAGGTATAATCTGTATAGATCCTGGAAGTTGATTCGTTGAAGTTTCCGGTGCTAATAAATCCGTATTTATGAAGCTTGAAGTTTTCCTCCCTTTCAATGATGCATATTTTAGAATGAACCTTCAGGCCTGTAACCCCAAAAATTAAATTCACCCCTTCCTGTTGCATTTGCTCGGCATAACGAATGTTTGCCACCTCGTCAAAACGCGCCCTGAGTTCAATTTGAACAGTTACTTTTTTACCGTTTTTAACTGCATTTATAAGGGAACTTGCAATATGTGATATTTTGGCAAGCCTGTAAATAGTGATCTTAATAGTCCTGACCTTAGGGTCGAGTGCAGCTTCCCTTAAAAATTTAACTACATAGGAAAAAGTTTGATAGGGGGCATAAAGCAAATAATCCTTTTTTGCCATCATCCCAAACAAACTTCCCTGCAATACCAGTCCCGGAATTGGCAGGGGATCAATGGCCTTATATAGTAATTTTTCATTACCCAGGCTTGGGAAATCCATATAATCCCTTCTATTGTGGTAACGCCCCCCCGGGATAATACTATCTGTGGAATCAATTCCCATTTTTCCCATCAAATAGCTCAAGGTATCTTCATCGATATTCATATCATATATAAATCGAACCGGATCCCCCTTGGTTCGATCCTGAACGCTCATGGAAAGTTTTTCGATAAAACTCTTGCTTAAATCGCTGTCTATATCCAACTCTGCATCCCTGGTGATTTTAATCATATGGGCAGAAATGCTTTCATATTCAAAAATATTGAAAATTGTATCCAGGTTAAATCTGATCAGATCATCCAGTAAAATGATGTATTTTTTATCGTCATTTTTTTCCCTGGGGAGCACCACAAACCGATTGATACTTCTGGGGATTTCAATTAAAACATATTTCTTGACCTTCACATGCCTGTTGAGCAATTTTGAAATTCCCTGTTGCGGCTCTTCATTTTTCATCACCATTTTGATTGCCAAATACGCAGCGCTGTCTTTCAGGCTTGGAACTTTCACTAAATCATTCAGAATGATGGTGACCAGGGCCGGGCTCACCTTGTTCAAAAAATAATCTTCTACAAACTTTTCCTGAGATGGTGAAACCTGTTTTTCATTGATGATAAAAATATTATGATCTTCAAGCTTATTTTGAATATCATCGAGCACTTCCAAACTTTTGGCCTGCTGCTCAATTACAATCTGAGTAATTTCTTCGAGCAGTTTTCCGGATTTTATTCCACGCAAAACACTTTTCGGATTTTTTCCTGCCAAATCTATACGTTTTATTGTGGCGTAACGGACCTTAAAGAATTCATCCAAATTATTTGAGAAAATTCCTAAAAAACGAAGCCTTTCTATCAGTGGCACGGTATCGTCCTCAGCTTCCTGAAGCACCCTCGCATTAAATTGAAGCCAGCTGAGCTCCCGATTGATATATTGATTATTATTCATAGAAATTAACATATATCTTTTGGAAATAAATTTAAAATGGTGTTTCCTTTATTAAGTTCCTTCCAACTTTCTGTATCAAAATCAATAACAGTTAAACCGGTGGTAGGAATATTTTCAAAATAGTGATTTCCAAGCTGATTTACCAGTCCAGTCATCGCTGGATTATGGCCAAAAACCATCAAAGTCTGTACCTTCGGATCGCAACGCTCTATCTGCAGGCGCAAATCATTCCTATCAAAGGTGTATAATCCTGTTCTTATAAAAAAATCCCGGTCTTCAATTTTCAATTTTTCCTTAAAGATTTTAGCGGTTTCCAGGGCCCTTAGTGCAGGACTTGACCAAAGAGTGGCCGGGGCCATAAAGGATTCTTGAAAAGCCTGGGCTATCAATTCCCCATCTTTAATTCCGCGTTTAATAAGGGGTCTTTTATCATCGGGAAGCCCATCCTCCCACGAAGATTTCCCGTGTCTTACAAGAATCAGTCTTTTCATTATTTAAAATTTTCTTAGCACCATTGAGAAGCTAACGCATTCTTTTTATGGTGCCAAACGTTTGGATCTCCAGCCTCCTTCTTCTTTGCTATAAAATATCCGGTCATGCAATCTATTGGAGCGGCCTTGCCAAAACTCGTAGTTTTCGGGCCTGATCAGGAATCCACCCCAACATTCGGGTTTTGGGATCTCCTTGTCTTTATATTTCTCTTCGAGTTCCCGAAGTTTATCATCGAGTAACTCACGGGATTCAATTTCGCTGCTTTGGTCGGAGGCCAAGGCACCTAACTGGCTTCCACGAGGTCTGGATTTAAAATACTCGGTCGCCTTTTGATCCGAAGTTTTCTCGGCCTTTCCTTTAATTATAACCTGGCGCTCCAGGCCAGCCCAAAAAAACGACAGGCAAATATTGGGATTATGCGCCAGGGCCATTCCTTTCTCTGAGGTATAGTTAGTATAAAAAATAAATCCATCCGCATTAAACTCCTTTAACAGCACGATCCTGCTTTTTGGATAGCCATCCAGTCCTATGGTGGCAACACTCATGGTATTTACTTCGCTCGAATCATTTTTCTCACGTTTGTATTTTAATACCAGTTCCATTTCCTCAAACCAAGCCTGAAACAGTTCCAATGGATTTTCAGGAATTTCCGATTCCAACAATTCGCCTTTGATGTAGTTTTTACGGTAATCGGCTAAATTCTTACTCATAAAATTTACTTTGGTGCAATTTACAAGATTTGAAATTAAGACGGAATAAGATTTATAAAAGTTTGAGAATAATTACCGGTGCCTATTTAGTCCTTCCTTTTATTATCACAGTCAATTCAAGAAACCATTTAACGATGCAATAATTAATAAAAATCCAATTTGTTTGCATTTAATCTATAAAACAATGCAATACGTCTAATAATTTTGAAATATTCCCGCATAATCATCTGTTTTACTAAATTCGCGCCGAATTAGTCTTGGCCCAAAGGATTATTTCGATTTAACCTACGATTAAAGAATTTTTTTTAACACTTAATTATTTAAAAGTAGCCCCACATGTTTAAAATTTATTTAACTAAGAATGCCCTATGTTCAAAATCCTCAAAATTCCTTCCTCTTTTATTCCTCCTCCTTGCTTTTACCGGTTGCTCGGTTCCCGGTATAATGAATCCTGACAGTTATGGGAGGCAATACCAGGTGTATGCTGTGGATTTTGACCCCGAAAATCTAAGCAGTATCAGCATTTCAAAGATGGACGAAGGCAACTGGAAAGAATCCAGAAAGGTCAAAAACAAAGGAACCGCACGCTTTAGCATTTCCCTTGAAAATCAATATTTAATAGTTCAGGCCAACAAGGAATCCATGAAGTTACCCACTTACCAAACCTGGCTAAATTATGCCTTACGGGAATTGGAATATACGATGGATTCTCCATACGATGTGTTTGATACGGTAAAGGAAGGCTGGATTTATGAAATCAACCTGGAAGAATTTCCTTTGGTAGAAGAAGACACCCACCGTATTTTGATGTATGAATTAAAATAATTTTTCCACAACAAATTGGTGTACCACCAAGGCTGTCCCCCTAGGGCAGCCTTTTTTTTATAGCCTTTTGAATTTCCCTGAAAAAATTGCAGGATTTCACGTATTGCCCCTTCTGTATTTCATCCTTAAAATTTTTTTATTTAAATCGGTGAAACTCCCTGTTTATCCTGCGGATATTTTGCGTGTCAGGCCATTAATTTGGTAGTAGATCTTGTCTTTGGATATTTTTGAGGGCCTTTTTTTAATTATATGGATGCCAACCCTAATAAAGTATCCCCTTGGTTCCTCAATTGTGGAGAATCCTCCCCAAAAATCTTCAATATTTAGACCTTGGTATTCCCCAAAGAAACCAAATAGGATGGCTCCCCATTTTTTAGGGTCTTACCAGCAAAACTGTTATTTAAAAATAAGGGGTTTTATAATCAGCTTTTCGCATCCTATCGCATATTACCCAAATAAGCTATGTATATAATAATGTAGAAAAACACTATCTTTAAAGCTTCAGAAAAACAGCCATGGATTTAGAATTTATTATAAAAGCTCTTGATCAGGAAGAAAAAATTGAGTTGGCAAGGATGCTTCATCAAGATTTAAATGTCCCGAACATCAATCCTTTGCCCTCGGTAATGAACCTGAACCAAAAGTTGCTTTGCCCTCATTGCGGCACAGATGCTATTTATGGCCACGGGACCTACAAAGGCCGGAAGCGCTATAAGTGCAGAGATTGCAAAAAAACCTTTAACGAGCATACCGGCACGGCAATATCCGGGATTAAAAAAGTGGATAAATTTGAGGAATATATGGCCCTGCTGGTGGAAAGCGTGACCATTCGAAAAGCCTCATCGACAATTGGTGTCAATATGAAAACAATCTTTGATTGGAGACACAAATTGCTTTCTTCCCTGGCCCCGGTGAACAGCCAATCCTTTTCCGGGATTGTTGAGGGTGATGACAAACAAATGAAACTCAATAACACAGACAGCGGGAACTTGAACAGAAACCGTACAGCAGCCCCTGGGACCGAAAAAGAAGTGTAAAAAGCGACAACGCAGCCATTATGATTGCCACCGACAGGAAAGGGAATCCATCCAAGAAAATAGCTGTAATAGGAAGGATTGAGCCCCATATCGGTAAAAACACACCATCGGTCGGATTTTTTCTTCCCAAAACCTACTTTGTTCGGATTCCCATCCACCTATTCTTGCACTGGGCAAAAGGGAAAAAACTTGGAACATCATCCCTTTGTTGCGATCAACATTGCCCAGGTTACATGTCCCCATATCCAATAGGTAAATTCCATTACCCATTTGGCAGTAATGGATAAGAAAATTTATTGGGGTTTATCCCAATTTCTTTGCTCTATACTTTGCACAGGTTCGTGTTTTTGGGAAAAACAAAAAAATTTTCAACAGAAGCCTTGGATCTTGCTAAGAATGTTGCTTCGAATATTTCACCTCTAAAAACCTACCACCCACTTACGAGTCGGTAGGAAAATTTATTTTTCCACAACTTTCTAAAACTTAACTATAAAATATGTCCAATTCCATAATGTAACGTCGAGAGAGATCTTTCCTATTTGGATCATAAACCTAGATTGTTTTGTTCCTTCAAGGGACAGCCTGAGGTTTTTGGATATTTTCTAGGCCCCTGCACGGAGCAATAGCATCGTTGAAATTCTGGAGTTCCGGGGATAACACGATGGAGGATGATTCCTGTTTTGAGAACCATCAGAATTATTCCAGCTATTTTGATTGTACAGAGATGTCAATTTGTTAAAACTCTGGCCACTTATGTCAAACCTAACAGCTATGGTCAACCCTCCCCCATTCCAAGGCCACCCTGTGGTTAATCAATGCAATCGAAATTGGGCTTTGGGAATCCGAAGAGCAGAATCCACCTACGAAAAATTGTATCAATAGGGAATTTCCCCGAACAGAATTAGCAGGGTATAAAAGCTCCGGCGAAACAAAGCCCTTGATAGCCTGTGACACGTGTCCTCTAACGAACCCCAACTAAAGACCACTTTCAGATTCAGCGTAGTATGAATGGATTAAAAATCCTCCCACAATCGGGCAATCCGGCGTATTTCTAATCAGAAAATAAAAATAATAAATTCCCCCTGGACAATTATTTTTTATTCCGTTAGCCAAGCTTTTTATTTTTTAATATCCTAAAACTTAAGGTAAAAATTACTGGATTTCCCCTATTGATTTTTCCAATTAATCCCATTAATAAAAAAAAATCGATTTATTTATGGGTAAAAACACCCATTTTTCATGATAGTACTTTGCCTTTCATGCCGTTAAAATGGTATTTCATCTAAAAAAGTAGAGAATTCTTTTTTAAACTATTAAAAATAATAATATTTACTATACTAATAATACAAATCCAAATTGGTCCCAAATTGATTTTGATATAGATTCCTCAATAATCTTCCGTATTAATTAGAATTGTTAGAACAGATCAAAGCAATTTAAGATGATTCAGCCCTATAAATCATCTCGTTATAAAAAAAAATTAACATTTGATTGTAAAAATCAGGTTTTAGTATAACAAATTAATAAGGTTGAGCCTATGTTACTAAAATTACACTCTTTTCTTAATATCATTTTTTGCGGTATAGCAATGTTGCTATTAGTTATTTTGAGCCCAAATTCTGCTAAGGCGGCTTCCTTAACTTTAGAAAACTCACCAGCAGAATTTTTATTTTCTAAGGATTTGGCCGAATCGGGAAAAAAGGGTGCTTTCAAAAAAACAACTGCTTTAGGAATACCTGGAGATCTTGGTATTTCTCAAACCGTCAGCAATACCACCCCGAGGGTTGGTGCAACTGTGACCTATACTATAGAGATCACTAATTCAGATTTACTTGATGCTACGGGTGTAGATGTGGAAAACAGCCTTCCACTAGGAATGGGAGTAATTACCAACATTAGTAACAGTGGAATCCAAAATGGAAACATCCTGACCTGGTCCAACCTTGGCGTTGCCTCAGGAGGTAGCACAAGTATAAGTTTCGATGCCCAGATTTTATCAGCCATTGGTCCTGATCAATACATAAATACCGCTGAACTTACCGGTTCAACCCCAGCAGACCTTAATCCTTTAAACAATAGCAGTGCCTTAACGGTTAATCCTCAGTCCGCAGATCTTTCATTAGGCCTTAGCGTGAACAATAGCTCCCCGAATGTTGGTGAAACCGTGATCTTCAGCTTAAGCCTTACGAATAATGGGCCTGATGGTGCCTTGGATATCAATATTCAAAATACGGTTCCTAAAGGATATTCTGCCATCACTAACATAAGTCATGGAGGAAATTATGCTTCCAATAGTATTTCCTGGTCAGCACTCTCTGCAGCTGATGATGAGACAATTGTTCTAAGTTTTCAAGCCGTCGTGGAAGCCCCTACCGGAGACGCAAATGAGTACCTACATATTTCAGAGATAACCAGATCAGATCAATACGACCCGGATTCTACCCCAAATAATGGCGTCAATTCTGAAGATGACTATGCCTCCCTTGGACTTTCACCCCAGGAAGCCGATCTTGAACAGAGCTTGACCCTTAGCAATAACACCCCGGAGGTAGGTGAAATCGTGACCTTTACCCTGAGAGTTTTGAATCAGGGTCCGAATCCTGCTTCTGGAATAACCATTGAAAATAATGTTCCTAACGGATATTCTGCCATAGCTAACATAACCAATGGAGGAATCCAAACTGCCAATAGTATTTCCTGGTCAGCACTCTCTGCAGCTGTTGATGAAACAATTGTTCTAAGTTTTCAAGCCGTAGTAAAAGCCCCTACCGGAGACGCCAATGAGTACTTAAATATTTCAGAGATAACCAGATCTGATCAATACGACCCGGATTCTACCCCGGATAATGAGGTTGTTACTGAGGATGACTATGCCTCTCTTGGACTTACCCCTATCTTGTCCGACCTTTCCATATTGATAAGTGTCAACAATCCAGCGCCCAATGTGGGTGACTTCGTTACTTTTACCATTAACTTATTAAATTCTGGCCCCAACGATGCAGGCGCCTTAAGCATTGAAAACATTCTCTCTGGTGGATTTTCAAACATACGCAATATAAGTAATGGGGGAGCTGCCGCGGGTAACACCATTGCCTGGAGTGGATTGAGCGTTTTGGCGTCAAATTCAATAGACCTTAGCTTTGAGGCCCAGGTAAAAGCACCAACAGCAAGCGTAGGGGAATATTCCAGTACCGTAGAAATAACCGCTAGCAATCATTTTGACCCTGACTCTACTCCAAATAACGATTCCACTTCTGAGGATGATGATGACAGTATTTCGATCAGCCCTAATACGGCAGATCTTTCTGTAATTCTTAGCTCCACCGATCCAACCCCAAATGTGAGGGATGTAGTCACATTTACACTGGCAATTTATAACGCTGGAGCGAATGGCGCCAGTGCTGTACATGCTAAAATAGACTTGCCCACAGGTTTAATTAATATCTCTGAAATCAGCAATGGAGGTAGCCTTTCCACCGGGACCGTTTCCTGGACGGGATTATCCGTTCCGGCCGCAAGTACCCGTAACCTCACTTTTGAGGCCGAGGTAATTGCACCTACCGGGGGGGGGGCTGACCAATATTTACTGAAGGCAGAAATTACGGCATCGCAACAATATGATCCCGATTCTACCCCGGGAGATAATTCCAGCAATCAGGATGATGATGATAGTATAACTCTTAATCCTCAAAGTTCCGATGTATCACTGGAAATATCGGTGGACGATCCCACGCCTAATGTGGGGGATAGCGTTACATTCAGTCTTAGCATTACCAATGCAGGGCCTGATAACGCCACCAATGTTAGTATAGAAAACAACCTCCCTGCCGGCTACAGCAATATAAGCAATATAAGTAATGGAGGATCTGCCACAGGTAACACCATTACCTGGAACGGATTGGGCCTCTCCACTTCTACCCCACTTGCTTTAACATTTAAGGCCCGGGTTTCTGCTCCCACCAACACGACCGAAGAATACTTAAATAAGGTTCAGGTGTTTGCTTCAGATCAATATGATCCTGATTCCACCCCGGGAGATGATTCCAGCAATCAGGATGATGATGCTGAGGTTTCTATATTGCCACAACTTGCAGATTTAAGTATAGCTACAGCCATAAGTGATGTCACTCCAAATGTTGGGGATGTAATAAGCTTTAGCATTACTGTTTCCAATTCAGGACCACAAGATGCTACTGGAGTTAATATCCAGGATGTCTTACCTGCCGGTTATAGTAATATCAGCACTATAGATAATGGAGGAATAAATTCAGGGGGAACCATAAACTGGTCCGGACTGGTAGTTTCTTCATCCTCCCCGCTTGTTTTAAGATTCAATGCCAAAGTAGATCCTCCTACAGGTGCCCCCGATGAGTACCTAAATAAGGTTCAGGTTTCAGCTTCAGATCAGTTTGATCCAGATTCTACCCCTGGAGATAATTCCATCAATCAGGATGACGATGCTACAGCTTTAATAATTCCACAGAAGTCAGATCTTTCAGTTTCCCAAAACATCAGTGATTCCAATCCAAGAGTTGGAGATATTATAAGCCTTAGCATCACACTTACCAATAATGGTCCTAATACAGCCACTAATATTATTTTAAGCAATACCCTGGCTGGGGGTTATACTTTTATAAGTGCAAGCCCCTCTTCAGATTGGAATGTAGCGAGCTCAACCTGGACACCGGCTGATATGGTTAGCGGCAGTTCACAGATTTATACCATAACTGCTCAAATTAACCCTTCCGGGCCTTATTCCAATAGCACAGCGGTATCAGGATTTGTTTTTGATAAGGACAGCTCCAATAATACGGCATCTGTTACCTCAGTTCCAATTCCTCAAATAGATCTAAAGATTACAAAAACCATCGATAATCTTGCTCCAAAGGTAGGGAACAATGTGATTTTTACCATTGTTGCAACCAATGAAGGACCAAGCAGTGCTTCTGGTGTTACCGTCAGCGACGCATTACCTTCAGGCTATAATTATATATCCTTTTCCTCCACAAAAGGGACGTATCCAGGGGGTAATGGTACCTGGGCTATTGGAAGCTTAAATACTGGGGAAACTGAAAACCTTACTGTTACCGCATCAGTAAAGCCTAATGGAATCTACACTAATACAGCCACAATTAGCGGTACTGAGGAAGACACAGATTCTGGCAACAATTCTGATTCGGTCACTCCAGTGCCGGTGCCTCAAGCAAACCTGGAAATAACCAAAGTGGTGGACAATGCAACCCCGGTTGTAGAAGGAATTGCTACTTTCTCCCTAACGGCCAAAAATTACGGTCCTAATATTGCCTCAGGAGTTCAGGTTCTTGATTTAATCCCCGCCGGTTATACCCTGAGTAAAGTGAAAAAGGGTGAAAATGATTTTGACACCGTAACAGGTATATGGACCATTGGGAACCTTGGTCCGTCTGATATTCCTCCGGTTTTAGAATTAGAGGTGATCGTGAATATTTCAGGGGATTATACCAATCTCGCCACGATAAGCGGGGATCTGGAAGATCCGGATAGTACAAATAACCAGGCAAGTGCCGGTACTATACCAGTTCCTAAAACCGATCTGCAGATCTCGACAAGTGTAGACAATCCAACTCCGGATGCAGGTCAGAATGTTACCTTCTCCTTAACCCTAACCAATTTGGGCCCCAGTAATGCTTCTTCTGGTGTCAATGTAAAACATCTTCTCCCCTCGGGTTATACCTTTGTGAATCATAGCCCATCTGCAGCTAGCTATAATGAAACCACAGGTATTTGGACCATAGGCAATCTACTTACCGGGGTCACAAATTCGATCTCTCTGGACATTACTGCCCGAGTAAATGGTACGGGAAATTACAACATTACCTCTACCGCTTTTGCCGCACCTGATGAGTTTGATCCAAAATTATCTAACAATTCGGCTACGCTCAGCACTTTACCTACCCCGGTATCTGACCTTAAAATAGAAAAAATATCGAACCTTCCCAATCCAATTGTTGACGGAAATGTAATATTTACACTTACTGCCACCAATAACGGCCCCAGTACAGCAACCAATATTGTTATTAATGATCTGTTGCCATCTGGCTATGACTTCCTTAGTTCAAATCCCTCAAATGGTTTTTATGATGCCTTAAACTGGCGCATAAATTCCTTAGGCATCAATGCCAGCGAGAATCTGGAGATTACCGCCCGCGTCAATGATTCCGGGCCTTATACCAATACTGGTTTAATTTCAGGGGACCAGAAAGATTCAGATTCCAGCAACAACAATGCATCGGTAACTCCCGTACCACCACCGGTTCCCATTGCCAACGCTGACTTTGGATCTACGATCCAGGGAAATCCACTGGAAATAAATGTGCTTGCCAATGATATAGGCGATTTTAACTTCTCTTCCATTAGTATTATTGATGCCCCAAAGGGAGGTTTAGTTCAGGTTGGCATCGATGGCACCCTTACCTACCTACCTACTGGGAGCTTTTTTGGTAACGACCAATTTACCTATGAAATATGTGATAATATCAGTCCTGTGGCACAATGTGTAAAGGCTGTTGTGGATATTGTGGTGAATACTTTATTCCTTGATCCTTGTGATGAGGCCTATCAGCCAAAGACCTTCTATACCCCCTTCCCGGAAGATCTGCTTTACACTGCCTTTAGAAATTCTGCAAGTTCCTCCGGAGAGAGTTTTCTTACCGATATTGTAAGAAATGTAACAAGTATTAAAAGTCCGTATCCCGGTGCCATTATCATGTATGACCACTGGGAAGATGGGTACGAGGCCGATATAACAGTCCCTTTTCAGTCTACCACCGAAGTATGGGGTGACGGAAATCTTACAAACGGAATTGCCCCGGGACATCCAACCGATATATTACTGGCTGGAGCAAGTATAGTTCTTGACGATTCTTTTAACTATCAAAATCGTTTACCTGCGGATATCCACTATGATGGAAAGGATAAGATTTACTCTGTACTTGACCTTGTCGTTTCTAAAGTAACCGGTGACAAAACCAATTTTAACGTACAGGCCGTTAAAACAGATATTTTTGACATCACCCGATTTGGAAAAATATTTGTTATTGGTTTCGGAGAAGACCTTACACGGCCAAACATAAGCACCTTTAACTACACTGCTTTATTCATTAGGGCCTCCCAGGATGGGACCATAGTCAAACTGGATTATGATGGGGACGGGACAGTAGACGAGACTAAGAACCTGAATGAAGGAGAAGTTTGGTTTTATGAAGGAAAAGTTCCATCCACAGGAAGTTCAGATGGCCTAAAAGCAGCCTCGGTTAATACAGCTACCGATATTAAAACCGGAGCGATAGTTACCGCAAATTTCCCGGTTGGGGTAAACGTTATGTTTGGAGGTTTAGACAGTTTTGGTACAAGAAATATCAGTATCCTTCCCGGGATGTTCTATAACGATGTGTATTATAATCCGGTGCATCGCACAGCAAATGATGCCCCGGTATATGGTTATTTCTATAATCCCCTATCCTCTGATATTACTATAAGATATACTACCACCGGCACCTCCGGAACTTTTGTGGTCCCGGCACACAGTAATAATACCTTAAGTTTAACCCAAAATTCAGGGTATAAATTCGCAAGTCAGGGTGGGGAATCCTACGCGGCTATGGTAATAATAGATGCTGAAAGTCCGGGTTCTTCTTACGACTGGGCCTACCCTATGACAGGAGCTAACAGATTAAGTGATTTCGCTACCATCGCATGGGCCCCGGGATCCACCACCAATACTCCTACCGATAACCACAACCCGATCTGGGTAACTGCAACCCAGGATGCAACCATTTATGTGAAATATAATGGAGACCTCACCGCTTCAGGTCCAAACATAAGCGCCTGTAGCATCCCTTATGACATTAGTTATCCGGTAAGTGCACTGGAATCGATACGAATTTTGAACCCAAGCGGGAATCAGTCAGGAATGGCAATTTTCAGTTGTGGAGTTCCTTTTATTGCTGTTTATGGGGAAGATCCTGCTACTGCGCCAACCGCCGCACCCGGTCTGGATGTAGGAACCATTTTACAGCCTAAGTGCTTAAAATATCTTATTTTTGCGAACGATGATTATGCAGTAACCGACCTTGATACTCCTATTAAGGTGGACCCAATGTCCAACGATTCGTCTTTTCTTTGTTCTATCGATAGGTCAAGTATTAACATTACAACTCCTCCTGCCAACGGAACTATAACCTCCAATTCTGACGGGACCCTTACCTATACCCCAAATCCTGACTTTTACGGTTTGGATACCTATCAATATAGGATTTGTTCTAATGAATATGATACAGCCTGTGATATTGCCACGGTTAAAATAAATGTGACTAGCTGTAATAATGTTAATAGTGAAAACTTAATAACCGGCAAGGTTTTTATAGAGAAAGCACCAGATGATGGCACATACGACCTGGCTACTGATAATGACGGATCTTTTGCTCCTAAAGTAGGCGTTAACCTGTATGCAGATTTGAACTGTAACCAGCTAATTGATGCTGGAGAAAATATAATTTCTACCACCAGGACAGATCTATCCGGAAATTATAGCTTCAGCGTACTTTCAGGCTATGCAGCGAAAGATGATTTTGATGATAGCCCTACCCTAAGTTCTGGTAATGACGGGGGAGTTAATTTTAACAGTAACTGGACAGAAATAGGTATCACCAATGGCTTTAGTAATAGTCCGATCTCTATAGGTATAGATCCTTCCACCGGTAATAATGCCTTAATAATTAATGGAGGTACCAATTATGATGTAGGGGCTTCAAGAGAAGTTAAATTTATCGGAGCTACCGATAATGCTATTCTTAAATTCAGGTTCAGACGCCTGAATATGGATAACAATGGTCAACGCTTGACTGTTTCCATTAACAGAGGCACCCCAAAAGAGAAAATCCTTTACATTGAGGATGGAGGTAACCTGGGTACCGACAGTTACTATAAGAATTTATCCATTTACATTCCTGCTGCAAACTATTTTGCCAATGAGAAGAACACAATTTCCTTCATTGCAAATTCAAATACGAGATACAACAATTATTTTTATATTGATAATGTTGATATTACCTATGCCACTACCCAGGCTTGTTTTATAGCCCAGGTAGATCCTAGCAATACCAATGGAAAATATATTGCTTCAGCATTGAAGTCCAGTGCTGTTACAGTGGCAGCAGAATTAGCGCAATGTTATAAAGAAAAATATATTGGAGTACTCGCGCAATTATCTGCAATAGACGACATTGCAAATGTTCTCACAGATGTTCCAAAGGACATTAACCTCCTTGGAAATGATATAGGGTATCCTGATGCGGCTACCCTCACCATACTTTCCGGACCTTCCAACGGAACCGCCTCCATAAATCCAGATGGAACTATTCAGTATACTCCCTTTACCGGTTATAATGGTCCAGATACGATGGAATACAGGGTTTGCAGTCTGGATGATCCTTCGCTTTGTTCTTCCGCTTCAGTTAGCCTAAACATTGCCTGTACTTCTGTTGCAAATCAAAACACCATTCTGGGGGTAATCTATGACGACTTTAATAATTCTGGAATAAAAGATGCTAATGAGCTCGGATTAACTGGGGTTGATGTGAAGCTGTATACCGATACCAATAAAAATGGCATCCTTGATGCGGGTGAACCAGAAACATTGACACAAACTTCAGCTGGAAATGGCACCTATCAGTTCAATATTTTCCCTCCACAAACTGAAAATAAGGTAAGAGATGAATTTACACCTGATGGAGAAAAAAATAAAAACTACGGAACCCAGAACTGGTCAACTAGCTGGGAGGAAATTGGAGAAACTGATACTTTCACTAGCGGAGGTATTTCCATCGATAGCGGGAAACTTAACATAACCAAAAGTGTCAGAGAATCTGAGATTGTGGGTGCCTCCCGTACAGCCAATCTTTCCAATGCAACTTCCGCCACCCTTAACTTTGAATTTTCAAGGATAAACCTGAGTACTAGTCGTAACATAAAGGTTGAAATTCAGAAAAAGGGGGGATCTTTTGTTTCTGTTGGCACCTTAAATTCAGGAAGTAATAATGGCACAATCACATACAATATAAGTAATTTTATTTCTCCGGAAACTGTTATCCGCTTTGTCACTTCAGATTATTCGAGTAATGGGATGGGTAATTATTCCTGGGGTGGTAATTTTGACAATGTTGAAATTGAATATACCACAAACACCCCGACGGATTATATAGTACAACTGGCCCAGCCAGTTCCTGCAGGATTGGTTCCAACATCCAGCCCAAGTGCCTTACCGGTATCCTTCCTGGATTCAGATGCGGCTTATTGTTCAGCTAATTTCGGCCTGACCTCCCTTACCGATGTCTCTATTACCAAATCGGTTGACAATGCAATGCCTTATGTTGGAAGTGACGTTTGGTTTACCCTGGACGCCCATAATGCGGGGCCAAGCAATGCAAGCCTAGTAAAAGTGAATGACCTGCTACCCGATGGATATTCTTATGTAACCTCAAATCCTGCAGGAGTTTACAATCCAAATACCGGAGTCTGGACCATTGGAACGCTTAACACCGGGGACAACATTAGCCTTCAAATTATGGGGCGGGTTCTGGAAACCGGCGCCTATGAGAACACCGCCACGATTACCGATAAAGGTTTTGATACCGACAATACCAACAACACCTCTATGGCAACCACCAACCCGATAGATGTGATCAATGCGGTAGATGATTATGGAATCATAGTAAATGGTATTTCCGGGGGAACTGCCTTCACTAATGTTTTAGTGAATGACCTGATAAATAATGCTGACTTTGACCCTGCAGAGGTGCTCCTGACCTTTGAAAATTCAACACATCCCGGTATCATCCTTTCAGGCATTGATGTTATTGTGGCATCTGGAACTCCTTCCGGAAACTATTCACTTACCTATAAAATTAGTCAAGTGGGAGACCCTGCTAATTTTGATACTGCAATAGTGAATGTTACAGTTGAGGATCCCGATGTGTTTGTTGAAGATGCAAGCATTACCGAAGGTGGGGATTTACTCTTTGAGGTGACCCTTAGTAATTCCTCTATAGAAAATATAATTGTAGAGTTAAGTTTTACAAATATCACCACTACAAACAGTGACTATGCCTCTGGTACCCAAACACTGAATTTTGCACCAGGGGATACCCGCGCTTGGATTACGGTTTCATCAACTGACGATAACATTGATGAACTTGATGAGTCTCTCCAGGTTAATATTAATGCGGTCTCTGGTAACACCGATGATACCTCAGATATAGCTATAGGGACAATTTTGGATAATGATACCGTTTCCGTGGAAAGTCTTAGTAACGATTTCAAAAACGAAGGTATTGCCCTCGTGCATAAAGTAGTGATGAGTGCCGAGGCCGACAGGCCATTTACCTATCCGTTCAGTATTACTGATATTTCTGCCACTGTGAATATAGATTATAATCTGGGAGGAATAGGTTTTACGAAATCTGTGAGTTTATTGGGTGGTAACCTTATTGTTCCTGCCAATGTAGCCAAGTTTGATATTATTCTTCCAGGAATTGATGATTATTACGTGGAGACCTCTGAAGTATACAATATACATCTGGATAATTTGACCGCGCAAGGAATCATTTTAGATGATGATACCGCAAGTGTTGCTATCGCTGATGCCGCAAATATTGTAGAAGGAGAAACTTCAGCTTTCACAGTGACAGTAACAGGTTTTATTCAGGACCCCTTAACTGTAGATTTCGTTACGGGTGATGGAACTGCCATCTCTCCGGGGGATTATACTACCCAGTCTGGAAAAATAACTTTTCCTGCAGGAAGTAACAATGGGGATACGCAAACTATTAATATAATTACTATAGGCG
>JBGSWA010000311.1:0-3981 GCA_041752645.1 Gillisia sp.
AATTTTGATTAAACTAAATTAAAAAAAAATAACTTACCCCTCACTCCCCTTCCACTATCTTAACCTTCTTTCTGTCATTTCATAGCCAACTTCCTCTATACCTTAATCAAATCTGGTAAAATTACAATAAATTAAAGTTTATAATAATTTCATCTTAGTTTTTTCACTTACTATCCATTGGTTACCATTGAAAAAAATAATATCATCTAATTTTTGAGCCTCAAAAACATTCTTTACTCTTAATTTCCCATCAATTTTTCTCCATTGATTTATTAATACTAATTTGGTTTTTGGTAAATTATTTACGTTTTGAGTATTTCCTATAGGTTTCCAAAAATTAATTATGATATGTTCAAGTTTGGTTAACAAATGTTTCGATGGTTTTCTGCTATATTCTATAATTCCAATCCAATATTGAATATTACGAGTTACAGTCCAACTTTTATGATTTAAATCATTTACTCGGTCAAACACAGTTCTAGTGGTTATCCCACAATATAAAATTGACTCATTCCTCTCATATTTTCTTTTTCCAGTAATCAAATACAAACAATTTTTGACCTTGTTATCATAAAGATTGTAATCATCATATGGCCCATGCCAATTTATTACATATCCGTTCATCCCTCACCCCCTTCCACTATCCTAATCTCCTCCTCCGTCAATCCATACAACTCATACACCAAGGCGTCGATTTCGCGGTCGAGGCGGGTGATGTCGGATTGAAGGGTGAGGGCTTTTTGTTTTTGCTCGGTGAAGTAGGCCATCCATTCGGCTTCTTCTCCTAGGCTTAACTTCACCTTGGCCTTGGTCAACTCTCCCAAAAATCCCTTGAAATCTAAGGAAGGCCAGTTCTGGAGTTTGGTGGATAGTTTATCAATGGAAAATTTAGCTACTAACAATTTTGAAAAACTGGTTTCCATTACAAATTCACTTTCAGTTTTGTCTAAAGATTGATCAATGAGCTCAGTAAGCTTTAATCGTACATCTTCTGGAATTGCTGGAATAACAAAGCTGAGTATATTATTAACATTCAATTTAGGAAAAGCTGCTCTTGACAGATTTACATTTGAAGTCCTGAAGTAATTCGAACAAATTTTACTTGCTAAAATTGCAAGTATTGGTTTTAAAAAATCTTCTTTACCTTGGATTGGGACAAAGTTAAATACATCTGTATTATTCACTATTGGATTTTCAACATAGGTAATATCAATTTTTTCTTTTGATAAAATTCTATTCACCAACAATCTTGGGTTTATAAAAATATCTGGATTTCTTGGAGCGGCTAAATTAGGGCCATATTTAATATATTCCTTATAGGGTTTAATTAGAAATCTTTGAACATTGCCAGCGCCAATTAAAGGAAGATAGAAATCATCAACCTTTACAATAGAATGATAAATTTTATTATTCATCATTTCTCGTGTTTGAGGAGGTGTTCCTTTTCCCATCTCATAAGTCTTTAATCCTTGATAACCATTTAAAAAATCTGAAACTGTAAATCTTCCATTGAGTTCTAAAACATTTTCGAATGAAAGATTTGTATCAGAATCAAAGTCGTTAAATTCAACATCTTTAATAATAGCCCATTTCTTCTCCGCTAAATTACTTAGTCTATCAGTGATTGATTTTAATTCCTTATCTATTGAAATTATTTTTGTTGATTTTGGAAATACCGGTAAAATTGTTTTTTCTCCAGTTAAAATAACTGTATCAACAGTAGCATCTTCGAAGACACTAAATACATTAAGAATCTCTAAGCAATTATTTTCCAAGAATATTTGATTTCGCAATCTTGAATCATATTTAGTAGAAAGCCAATAGTTGGGAATAATTACACTGTAATAAGAATTATCTTGAAGTATTCTTAAAATTCTTTCCATAAAAACAGCGTAGGTATTTATTTGATATTCTGCTGTTTTATAATTTTTGTAAATGAATTCTTTACTCTGTTCATCCAAGGAATGTGATTGAACATAAGGCGGATTTCCCACCACCACATCAAATCCTCCTTTGGCAAAGACTTTTGGGAATTGGGATTGCCAGTTGAATGCTAGGTCTCCTGCTACTTCAGGATCATCGATCAGGGAGTTACCTACTTTGATATTGGAACTGAGGGTACTGAGCTTTCTTCCTTTTTGCGCTGTGCGCAGCCATAAGCTAAGGCGTGCGATCTCTACTGACTCTTCGTTGATGTCGACACCGAAGATGTTGTTTTCGAGGATGTGGTTTTCCACGTTGGGGAAGACGATGGAGCTTCCGAAGAGCATGGATTCGAGTTCATCCAGGTAGCGATGCTCGGCCATGAGGAATTCCAGAACTTGATTGAGGAACGCACCCGATCCGCAGGCTGGATCACAGATGGCAAGTTGGAGGAGCCATTGGCGATAGGTGTTGAGTTTATCCCGGAGTTCTATTCGTCGTTTTTGCTCCGCATCCTTGGTTTTGAAGACTTTGCCTCGGGAAAATTCTTCATCGTTGATTTCCAGTTCGGCTTTTTTCTCCGTGCAGAGTTTGCCGACGGTATTGTCCACGATATACTTGGTGATGTATTTGGGGGTGTAGAAGACCCCGTCTTTCTTTCGCTTGGTTTTGCTTTTGTCCACTTCGGTACCATTCAGCGAAGCACGGACATTCTCGATATCATTCAGACTGTGCTCGAAGATATGCCCGAGGATATTGGTGTCCACTTCGGAATCAAAGTCGTACTCGGTAAGCTTGAGGACGTGAGTTTTGAGAAGGGCATCCGAGATTTTCAGCGCATCTAGGATCGGATCAGGTGCGAAGAGGCCACCGTTATAGGCATGGATTTCTGCTTTGCCGGGTTGCACCCGACCGGTATTCATGTAGCCGAAATACTTTTTGAATCGATCGTAGAGCGGACGGTACTCGTCCATTTCTGCAAGCTTGTCCCATTGCTTGACGATCTCTGAGATGGAGTTTGGCGGTAGCAGTCCTTTGTCCTCCGCAAAGAAGATAAAGAGAAAACGGTCGAGGAGCTTTTGGCTTTTCTTATAGAGTAGGAGTTCGTCGATGCCGGGATTTTGGGCGACCATATCCTGCCAGAGTTGCTGCTTGAATGCCGAGTAGTCAGAATAGAGTTTTTTGGTGACCTGCTCTTCGACCAGTAGGGATTCCGTTTTGATCTGTTGAGCGATTCCTGCGAGCAGGTTATCTTTTTGCAGGAGCAGCCACATTAGTTTGAATTCCTCCCACTGCATGTGGAGTATGGAGAACTCGACATAATCGACTGCATTGTGAATGTAGAAGCGCAGCTTTTCGAAGTTGCTCGTGATTACATAGGTGCAGTCGGGCTGATTGTTTTTATAATTGAAGGCTTGATCACGGATTTTTTCCAGGTCCTTGGTGTCAGTTCCTTTGAGTTCGATCACGGCAAGTGCATTGCCATTTTTAAGAATCGCCCCATCCGTTTTCTTACTATCCTTGATGTTTTTGAGTTCGGTGGTGAGGTTATAGTCCGGATCGGGATTGATGGTATAGCCTAGGATATTGACGAATAATTCTCTGAGAAATCCCTCCTGAAACTGTTCTTCCTTGGAAGCCCGGATATTTTCCCGACGCATGGGATCGTGGAAGTAAGTTAAATAAACCCCAAAAGCAGCATGCATAGTGGCATGATCTTGAGTGGAGAGGTATTTTTTAAGAACTGAACTTTGAAAAAGAGCCATGAAAAATTTTTAAACTACAAAAGGTAAGAGGGAAATAAAGCCAGTCGCTTAGGCAGAAAGCTAAATTATTAGCCAAAATAGAAAAATAACTGAAAGATTCGGAGTTGAATCTTTCGAATTGTCAGTTTTTGACGGAAAAGATGGCAATCGTGCGGTTAATTTTTGGATTTTAAAAGTTGTGATGGATTTGGGAGTAAAATTTAGACCCCCGCCGGGGTCTTGTGATTTCTATTGGTATTGGTTAAGCCATGGGTTGCACCCATAGTTATTGATAGGATGAACCCCTTTCGGT